>JAEWMH010000140.1 GCA_023393235.1 Bacillota bacterium
TCTTGGTATAGTATAGCATAGAACCATTCGGGGTTGGCAAATGAAAGCGGGCTTCCTTTTTAAAGAAAAGAGTGAGATGAGATGGACAACCATTTACCGGAAGGGTTCCGCACGAAGATGCGCCGGCTGCTGGGGGAAGAGGAGTACCGGGCGTATCTGGCCTCATTCGGCCAGGAGCGGTATTACGGCCTGCGGAGCAATCCGCTGAAGCTGACGGCGGCGGAACTCCTGGAGCTTGCGCCCTACGGGCTAACACCTGTTCCGTGGTGCCCGACGGGCTATTATTATGAAGAAAATGCAAGGCCGGGCAAACATCCCTTCTACCATGCCGGGATGTACTATATTCAAGAGCCCAGTGCCATGATTCCGGCAGAGCTACTGGACGTGCAGCCGGGAGACCGGGTGCTGGACCTGTGTGCCGCCCCCGGAGGCAAAACCACCCAGCTGGCAGGCAAGCTGCAGGGCCAGGGTTTGCTGGTTGCCAATGACAACAGCCTGGACCGGGTGAAGGCATTAACGAAAAATGTGGAGCTGGCAGGCATCCGCAATGCCATGGTTACCCACGAAACGCCGGACCGGCTCGCTGCGCGTTGGCCATTGGCCTTCAATAAAATTCTGGTGGATGCCCCGTGCTCCGGTGAAGGCATGTTCCGCAAGGATGAGGACATGATCCGCCAGTGGGAGAAGCATTCCGTCACCGTCTGTATGGGCATGCAGGCAGACATTCTGCGGGATGCGGCGGCGATGCTGGCTCCGGGAGGGCGTTTGGTATACTCAACCTGTACCTTTTCCCCGGAGGAAAATGAAAGCATGATCGCCGGGTTCCTGCGGCAGCATCCCGGTTTCCGTGTGGTGCCTTTTCCGGCGGCTCACGGTTTTGTTTCCGGGCGTCCGGATTGGGCGGCCCAAACCAGAGGGGCGGACTTACCTGATGAGGCGGAGAAGCAAACGTCCGGCGCTGTAAGGCTGTGGCCCCACCGGATTAAGGGGGAGGGACATTTTGCCGTGATTCTGGAAAAGGACGCCTCTCCCGGCGCCCCGGAACCGGTGCGTCTAGACAGCAAACCGGCGGGCAACCGCAAGGGCTCCCCAGCCGCCCGGACAGCAGCACCGGATTTGACTCCTTGGGAGCAATTCATGAAGGACAACCTGACTCAGCCTCTGCCGGGGACGCCGGTCACGTTTGGGGAGCGGCTTTATTTGGCCGCAGCCGGAAGTTTGCCAGTGGCAGAGCTGAAGATCTACCGGCCCGGCTGGTATGCGGGTGAGTTGAAGCGAGGGCGTTTCGAACCGTCCCACGCCCTGGCGATGGGACTAAGCCGCGGCGACGCCCGGCGGGTATTGTCGTTGCCCCAGGACTCGCCCCGGGTGATCCGGTACCTGAAGGGGGAGACCCTGGAGGTGGAGGAAGGGGAGCTGGAATGTGCCGGCTGCGCCTCCTTCAAGGGTTATGTGCTGGTCTGTGTGGACCGGTTCCCTCTTGGCTGGGGCAAATGGAATCAGGGGATGCTGAAGAATGAATATCCTGCAGGATGGAGATGGGTGTAGTGAAACAAACCATGCGGCTGGACAAGCTCCTGGCCCATTCCGGCTACGGGACGAGAAGCGAAATCAAGCTTCTGGTTAAGCGCGGCGGAGTTCAGGTGAACGGCAAAAAAGCCAAGGACAGCGGGCAGCAGGTTAATCCGGAGCGGGATGAGGTTCTGGTGGACGGGGAAAAGGTGGTGTACCGGGAGTTCGTATACCTGATGCTGCACAAACCCCCCGGCTATGTCTCCGCAACGGAGGATACCCGCGATCCCACTGTGCTGGATCTTATTGGAGAGGAATACAGCCATTTTGACCTGTTTCCCGTGGGCAGATTGGACAAGGATACGGAAGGGTTGCTTCTGCTGACCAATGACGGCAAACTGGCTCACGAGCTGCTCTCCCCCAAAAAACATGTTCCGAAAACCTATTTCGCCCGGGTATCCGGCGGCCCGGTGGGTGAATCCGACAGCACAGCATTCACAGCCGGTGTGCGGCTGGATGACGGTTATGTCACCCTGCCAGCCCAATTGAATATCCTAGAGCCCGGCGATGCCGTTACAGGAACAGAGGCGCGGATCGAGCTGACGATTATGGAAGGGAAATTCCATCAGGTCAAGCGTATGTTCGAGGCAGTAGGCAAAAAGGTCATATACTTGAAGCGGATCAGCATGGGTTCTCTGTCCCTGGATCACACCTTGGGACTGGGCGCTTACCGGGAGCTGACGGAGGAGGAGCTTGCTGCTTTAACCCTCCAAAAGTAACGGGCAGCTCCGAAGTGAAGTCCGGGTACCTTTGGGAACCCCATTTTTCAGAAAAAGGGAAGGTGTCTAATTAGGCATTACAGGCATACATCCCACAGGAGGAGAGATGCGAGAGATGGATCAGCCTTACCGCTTGATTGCCCTTGACGTAGACGGCACCCTGTTGAATGATGAGCACCAGCTCACCGATGGTACCAAGGAGGCCGTCCGGCTTGCGCATAAGGCCGGGGCCACCATTGTGCTGTGTACCGGAAGAGGCCCCAGCAATTCTTTTTATCTGATGGAGGAGCTTGGCTTCCAGGGTGTACTGATCGCCCATAACGGCGCCGCTACGGTGATGTCGGAGGACAAACGCCTGATTCACAGCTTCGCTTACCACATGCATGATTTGGCGGGTCTGGTGGAATATTGCCGCAGCACGGGCATCCATTATGATGCCAATACCGCCTTCGAGATGTATATCGACCGGATTACCCCCCGGGAGCAGGATATGTATGTGAAGTACGGCATCCGCCCGAACCGGGTGGAGGATGTGGTGATGCTGCAGGAGCCTGTCCAAAAATTCACCATGTTCGGAACCATGGAGCACATGGACCGGCTGGAGGCGGAATGGCCGCAGATCGGCTGTGAGATGTCTCCTATACGGAGTGGGGATTTCTTCGTGGATGTGATGCATCCCGAAGCGACCAAGGGGAATGCGCTGAAGAAGCTGGCGGAAAGCCTGGCTGTTCCCCGGGAGCAGGTATTGGCCGTGGGCAATTATTACAATGATATTGCTATGCTGGAATTCGCCGGCTTGGGCATTGCCGTAGCCAACTCACCGGCCAAGGTCAAAGAGGCCGCCGACGTGGTAACCGTCTCCAATAACGAGGAAGCGGTCCGTCGGGTACTGGAGGAATATGTGCTGGGTCGTTAGATAAGCGGGCCCTCCGGGAGCGCTTCCAATACAACCAAAAAAGAACGCCTTCCTGAGGGAATGGCGTTCTTTTTTGGCGCTGCACGGACGGGTTTGATATGCAGGGATCATCTCGTCCGCACAGACACCTCCTTTTTTCTGGAAAAAAGGGCAATGCGCTTGAGATGTCAGAGATTCATCGGATTAACCCGGCCGGATTAGTAAATGAACGGACGGGAAACGATGACCAGAAGAATGAAGAGAACCAGGATAACACCTGTAGTTGTGAAGCCGCCGCCTACTGCGCTCATGATGATTCCTCCTAGGGTTAATGTACCGACTGTATTGGTTCCTCTGCGATGTTTGCGCGGTCTTGGCAGGAATGTATCTCTTCTTCCCGGATGTCTGTCGGTCTGATGTATCATATGCGCAGGGAACTCCGCCGTCTTAGACATTTGCCCGGGTGAATAGAAATTGGGCACAGTAGGCATTCTTTAATGGAGGAATAACCGATAACGAGCTGGAGGCGATGCTCCATGGCAGAAGTGGTGCTCAGGCCGGATCTGAAAACGGCGGGCGGAGAAGTCAGCGATATTGTTGTGAATGGCCGTTTTGCCGGGACCCTGATGCTGGTCTACCGGGAGGGGGACAGGCTTTCCGGTGCCGTGCAGCTGGAGACGGAAAATCTGGATGGACGGGAAGCCGAACAGGTCAACCGGTTTGTGGACCTCCATATCCGGGACTTGGCCGGGGCTTTGGACATTGAGGATTATGAAGCAGTTGTTACCATGGGCAGCTATCATCACATTCTGTCGGGTGATGCCTGGCAGAGAGAAACGGACGAGCCTGTCCACCTGTATGAAGATGAGCCGGAAGTGATCTGGGTTTCGGATGACGAGGATGGCTTAGGCGATTGGGATATCTATGAGCCGGAAACCTTCCGGATGGACGAGGCCGAAATCGGATATGCAGACGAGGATGACAACGAAGAGGACCCGGGCTTCTACGAACTTGTTCCCACCCGGACAGGTGCCAGCCAGTCGGAGTACCATGTTTATGATGAAGGCCGCGAATGGGTGGCGGAGCTGATTATCCGTGAGACCGGAGGCGGGCTTGTAGCTGATGTGCATTGGATGTTCAATCCGGAAACGGAAGAAATGGATGCCTTGGCCGATTACATCGCCGATGAGCTGGAGGACCGGGTGCTGGATGGGTTCCGGCTGAACCACCGGTATGAGGGGACCATTATCGAGACTTCCGATTATGCGCAGGAGGATTTGGCAGATAGCGCGGATTTCACCGGAAACGCCGCAGGCCAAAGAACGGATCAGGACTACCGGGTCATTCTCGCCCGGGACGACCAGGATATGCTGACATATGAAATTTACGATCGCTACAAAAACCATCCTATTGGCACCGCTACAGTGGACATCAGCCGCAAGCAGCTGTCCGGTTTTATTGATTTCCGGGATGCGTCCGTGCAGTCCGGTGAGCGGGAGCGGATCGCCGCATTGATCATGCAGGAGCTGGACAAGGAGAAGAACTACAACCGGATCAGCTTCACCATGCTTGCCCGGAACAAGCCGATTGATGAGGTTGTGTTCGAAAACGAGCCTTTCCATTAGAAAAAGCCGCGGCTCTTCCATCCGGAAGCGGTCGCGGCTTTTGCTTATAGAGTGGATGGAATTATTTATTCAGCTTCAGAATCTGATCGGGATAAATGTCGGCTGTAGACAGACCGTTGTAACCCTTCAGCATATCCACGGTTAACGAAAGCTTCTGACTGATGCTCCAGAGGGTATCCCCGCTTTGTACGGTATACCGGGGCATTTCCTTAGAGGCATCCCCCATAAGAAGATCCGGATTGGAAATGTACAACTGTGCTCCCGGCACCAGTGCATCGTTTTTGACGGATTTCCAGTTCCATGTGCGAAGACTATTCAGGGAAATGCCGGTCGTTTGGCTGATTTTCCACATGGTATCGCCGCTTTGGACTGTGTAGGTGATCGGAATGACTCGCTTCACCGCCATAAAACGGTTTTGCCAATACGGGGTGGACAATGGGGTGACAGTCACCCCTTTGCTCGCTGAAGCATGCAGCATTTGGTTATTGCCAAGATATATTCCCACGTGGCCGGCTCTGTCCGGGTAAGTAGTATCCCGGAAGAACAAAAGGTCTCCCGGCTGGGCTGTTGCCATCGTAACTGCAATGCCCTCCTTCATCTGGTCATTGGAGGAGCGCGGCAGATTGATGCCGTTTTCAATAAAGGCCCGGAAGGTAAAGGACGAGCAGTCAAAGTTGTTGGTTTGGGATGGATCTGCGCCATACAGATAAGGCGTACCCAGATATTTGCTGCCGGAAGCAATGATCTTATCGGCAACAGTGGTTTTGGCCGCAACGGCGGCAGTGGCAGAGACGGATTCGGTAGCGGCAAAAGCATGGGCCGGAGCCAGGGCGCCGAAAAGAAGGACAACGCCTAGGGCAGTCTGCTGAAGTCGTTTATTCATGATCCGATTCCTCCCTTGGTGGACTGGATTCTCGCCGGTAGACCCAGTATAAAGGGGGGGATGACCAGGAACAACGCATAAATTCTGGAAACCCTTTCGCTGCTGCCTGATATTGGTTAAGGGAAGAGCGAAAGGGTAAAAACCCTTAAGTGCGTGAAAAGGGAGCGGGCACCGTCAGTTTAACGGAAACGGAGCCCCTTGGGATAATGGTTTTTGAGCTGCCCGGCAGCACATTTGGCCCAGCCTAAGGGGTGGTTTTCCACACATACAGGTACCCAGCCGTCAGACAAACCTTGAGGCGCCGGAAGGACCTCCCCCCGGAGGTAAGCGCCCAGCTCCGGTGATTCAGGCGGGAAGCTTACTGTCTGCCGGAAAGTGGCAGACGGCATGGCCAGCGCAAGGGCGTGGGCGGGCTCCACCCGTTTTTTGCGGATGGTGGCCAAATGAAGGCCGGGTCTCGGGGATTTAAGCCCAGCCAGCAAGGTGCTGCGAAAGCGCCCCTCCCGCCCGGAAGGGAGCCAATACAGCTGTTCTCCGAAGAGGAGCGGCTCACCAGGAGGAAGCGGCTCCTTCGAGCTAAACACCATGTCCGCAAATTCCCGGAAAAGTTTCCACGCCTCTGCCGTTTGAGCGGATGGGGAGGCAGGCTTAGCCTGCCGTCCTGCTTTGCCGGTTTTGCGGCTCTGCTGCTCCTCTGTCTCTTCAGTATCCAGCCGGAGAACGGCGACAAAATGTCCTTCTCCTTTGACTTTATGGGGCCAGAGCCGTTCGGTGCGGAGGAGGGTGAGTCCCGGATATTCCCGCAGGACAGCCTCGATCAGCTCCTCGTTTTCCTTGCGGTTGAAGGTACAGGTGGAGTAGGCGATGGTCCCGCCGTTTTTGAGCATGGCCAGGGCATGGCGGAAGATATCCAGCTGTCTGGCGGCGCACATGTCCACGTGGGCGGTGGACCATTCCTGTTGTGCCGCTTCGTCCTTGCGGAACATCCCTTCACCGGAGCAGGGGGCATCCAGCATAATCTTGTCGAAGAAACAGGGGAAACGCTCCGCCAGCCGGTCCGGCGGCGACTGGACCACCACCGTATTGGCAGCACCCATCCGTTCGATATTTTCAGCGAGTATCTGGGCCCGGGCCGGATGGATTTCATTGGCCACCAGCAGGCCTTCCAGGCCGATTTTGGCGGCCAGCTGGGTGGATTTTCCTCCCGGTGCGGCAGCCAAATCCAAAACCGTCTCTCCCGGCTGCGGAGACAGCAGCTCCGCCGAGGACATGGCGCTGGGTTCCTGGAGATAATACAGGCCTGCGGCATGGAAGGGATGTTTGCCGGGCCGGGAATCTTCCCGGTAATAATAGCCGGTGGGACACCAGGGGACCGGCTCCAGACCGAACATAGCGGCAAGCCGTTCCTGCAGCGGGCTGCCGGGTGGAGCCTTATGGGGCTGGACCCGCAGGCCATAGGTACGCGGGGCGTCGTAGCTGGCCAGGAAGGGCTCCAGCTCTTCCCCCAGCTGGCCGGACATTTGTCGGATAAAATCTTCGGGCAATGTTTGAGGCATAATGGATGTGTGGCTCCTTGAATTGCAGTATCGTATACTCATACTAATACAAAAAGGGCCAATTTCCAAAGCGGCGGTGCCGGAAACCTTTCACGCCCAACGCGCGTATACTACATGTAGCGACAAAATACACCTTCGGACTGCACTGATGCAGCCGGGCGCCGAGGAGGGGAAGCCCATGAACAAAACAAGCCGAATGTTCCGGCTGGGAGCGGCGGCAGTTGCGGCAGCAGCGTGTTTGGCGCTGTGGGGGGCCGAGCCGCCGTCCGCCCACGCCGGTTGGGTGGACCGGGTCCGCGATGTGTTCCAGGTGCCCGGCGAAGTGGACAAGCTGAAGGAGCAATATAATGAAATGAAATCCGGCTACGATGCCACAGTAGAGCAGCTGGAGGAGACCCGGCGCCGGGCGGAGGAGGCCCAAAAGCTGACGGAGGAGTACCGCAAAACCCAGGAGCAGCTCATGACGGACAACGCGGCGCTTGCGGAGCAAAACCGGCAGCTTGCCGCTACTCTGGAGGAGCTTAAGGATTCCGAAGAGGCCCGTGCCCGGTCCGCTGCCCGTGTGAAACGGCTGATCTGGACGGCGGTTCTTCTGGTGGGCGGATATTTCGGAATCAGCCGGGTAGCCCGGTATGTCATGCGTGCCCGGGTGAGACGCTAATAGAGCTTGGTAAAGGCGCTTCTATAGAAAGATCCTTACAGACGGAGGTGGCGCCCTTTGAACATCGGTCCTCAACAAGCGGGAGAGGCAGAAAACGGGCGGGTTGAACGGTTCCTTCTGGAAGCGGGAGAACAGGTTTCACTGTTGTATCCCGGCCAGATCATCGCATATCGGGGGGCGCCCCAGGGCAGGTCCGACCGTTTTATGACCCTGAAGGGGATGTACCGCAAACGGAAGCTTCTGCAGGCTGACCTTACCGGCCCCTGTGAATTTCTGACGGCCCTGCCCCACGGTTTTTATCTGAAGACCCTCCCGATTCGAGGCAATAGCGATTTGTTGTTTGAATTCCGCAATCTGTTTTTTTATACCCCCGGCATACATATGGAGCATAAGCTTCTGCAGTTGAAAAAAATGCTCGTCACCCGGGACTGGATGAAGATGAAGCTGTCCGGGGAGGGGCTGGTGGGTATTCTCACTTACGGCCCCTTGTATGAAATCGAGTTGAATGAGCGGGAGCCGCTGTTTGTGGATGCCCGCTGCGTGGTGGCCATGCCGGAGAATGCCAACCTTAAGCTGTGCGTTTACGGCAATCATCTGGCCAGCCAGCATATGAATTATCATTGGAGCATGACCGGCCGCGGCATGGCTTTGGTGCAGGGCAGTCTGGCGGGACCGGAGCTGGAGAAGGAACACCGCCAGGACGGTTTGCTCAAGCGTGTGCTCCGGGAGGTTATCCCTTTCGGTGGGGTATTCATTAAATAAGAGACTGCGATGAAAGAAAGTACCGGTCATTTATCAAAAGGAGGCGCAGAGCGGAAATGGCGGAAACAGCTGAACATGCAGCGTATCACACACCTATTTCGGTGTTGGATTTGGCTCCTGTTTTGAAGGGCGGCAGTGTGGCGGAGACTTTGCATAACAGCCTGGATTTGGCGAGACATGCCGAGGCTTGGGGATACAAGCGTTATTGGCTGGCGGAGCACCACAACATGGCGGGTGTTGCCAGCTCGGCCACCTCGTTGGTCATCGGTTATATTGCCGCTGGCACGACCAGCATCCGGGTGGGCTCCGGCGGCATTATGCTGCCCAATCACGCGCCGCTGCTGATTGCCGAGCAGTTCGGCACCTTGGAGTCCCTGTACCCGGGACGGATTGATCTGGGTCTGGGCCGGGCGCCAGGCACCGACCAGCCGGCCTCCCGTGCAATCCGGCGGGGACTGGCCGCTTCGGGCCAGGATTTCCCGGTGCTGCTGGAGGAGCTGCGCTCCTACTTCGATGGTACCAGCGTCGGGGTGCAGGCAGTGCCCGGAAAGGGCCTGCGGCTGCCCATCTGGCTCTTGGGCTCCAGCGGATTCAGCGCCGAATTGGCGGGGCGCCTGGGTCTGCCCTTTGCTTTTGCCAGCCATTTCGCCCCGGATTATCTCCTGCCTGCGCTGGATTTGTACCGGATGAGCTTCACCCCGTCGGAGGTGCTGGACAAACCCCATGCTATGGTAGCCATCAACGTGTTCGCTGCCGATACGGATGAGGAGGCGGACCGGTTGTCCACCTCCCAGCAGATTCAATTCCTTCGTCTGATCCGCGGCGGAGGCGGACCGCTGGAGCCTCCGGTGGATTCCATGGATGAGCTGTGGCCAGGGGAAAGAGAGCGTGCCGTGGTGGAAAGCCAGCAGCGGTATTCCATCATCGGCAGCAAGGAAACTGTGCGGAGACGGCTGCGGTACATCCAGGAGCTCACCGGTGCGGATGAATGGATTGCCTCCGGTCAAATCTACGACCACCAGGCCCGGCTGCGCTCCTACGAACTTTTGTCCCAGGTGGTGCAGGAGGGGTATTGACGGGGAGGGAACCCGGAATCCCCCGGAACCCCGGAACCTTTGGAAGCCCGGCTAACGGACACCAGCGCCGTTATTTCGGCCCAGTACCGCTTTTTTGAAAACTAACGGACACCAGCGCCTTTATTGCCGCAAAACGGGGAACTTTTTCGAACCTATGCGCGGAATAGCGGCTCTCGTGTCCGTTAGAATTTTCAAAACAGGTTTTTAAGCAAAATAACGCTTCTCCTGTCCGTTAGATTCAGCCAATTCTTGCTGAGGCAGGTGAAGGAGGTCCCCACCACTAACACATCTCAAAAAATCACAAGCGGCCGCTGTTCCGCCACCAGGGAGGGCGAAGCCGCTTTTTGTTATGCGTCCGATTGTTTGCACCTATTGCTATCTACCTGAATGTGAAGCACCCGATTGACAACGGCTCAAACAAATATTATGATACGAGTGAAAATATTTGACCGTCTCAGGCCGGGACGGCGGAAGGAGGCGCCCATGAAGCTGGCCCCTGTGTTTATCATCGAGGAGTATGAGCAGCTGAAGGCGGTAAGCGATCCATTCCGCACCACCATTCTGGGCCATCTCATCGAGATGCCGTATACCGGACAGCAGCTGGCCCAGCTTCTTGCGCTTCCGCGGTCCAAGATTCATTATCATCTGTCGGAGCTGGAGAAAAACGGCTTTATCCGCGTGGTCAAAACCGAAGTCAAAAACGGCATCATCCAGAAGTTTTACCGGGCGGTGGCCTGGAGCTTCGTTCCGGGGGAACGGCTATTGCCCCACCGGACGGAGGTGGAGAATTACTTCCGGGAGTTTACACTGAACACGGTGGGCCGTGCCAGACTGCGGACGCTCACGGCGCCGGAGGAGGCCTTCCAGGTGCAAAGCGCCAACAAAGACGCCTGGCCGCGCATCGCCATGCAGATGGAGGTGCATCTTAAACCGGAGAAGTTCGCCGGGTGGCTGGCCCGGTACCGGGTATTGCTTCAGGAGCTGGATGACATGAACGATCCCGGGGACGAGGAAAGCAGATTGTTTTATCTTGCTTCCGTCGGCTTTCAGGCGGAGGGGCCGCTGTTTGCGGATGAGGATGAAGATGAGGATGAAGATGAAGATGGCCAAGCAACCCCATAATTCCCTAACCCAATTATCCAAAGGATGGTGCAACCCAATGGTAGATCCCCGTTTGACACGGCTGGCCGAGGTGCTGGTCCATTATTCCGTAAGAGCCCAGAAGGGCGAGAATGTTCTGATCGAAGCCTTCAACATTGACAATCCGCTGGTCAAAGAGCTGGTGAAGCAGGTGTACAAGGCAGGCGCTAATCCCTTCGTAAATCTGCGTGATCAACAGGTCATCCGCCAGCTGGTGCTGGAGGGAACCGAAGAGCAGCTGACCACCATGGCCAAGGTCGATGACTTCCAGATGCAGCAAATGCAATGTTACATCGGCGTCCGGGGCAGCCTGAACATTACTGAAATGGCAGATGTCCCCGCCGACAAGCTGAAGCAATATAACGCCTTGTACCAGACCCCCGTTCATTTTGAAACCCGCGTGAAGAAAACCCGCTGGGTGGTGCTCCGTTACCCGACTGCTTCCATGGCCCAGCTGTCCAACATGAGTACAGAAGCCTTCGAAAACTTCTACTTCGATGTGTGCACATTGGACTACGGCAAAATGAACGATGCCATGGATTCGCTTAAAGCACTGATGGACCGCACCGCCAAGGTCCGGATCACCGGCCCCGGCACCGATCTCCCCTTTTCGATCAAGGGCATCGGCGCCATCAAATGTGCA
>JAEWMH010000158.1 GCA_023393235.1 Bacillota bacterium
TTATGGTATTCCGTCAGCAGATGCCCGGGGAAGGTCAGCTCAATCTCCCGAATCTCCACCTCGCGGCTCCAATCCAGCTCCAACCATTGGGATAAGGGCTGACGGGGGTCGGACCGCCACAGATGGACCGACTCCCGGGGGCGGGTTACGCCGCTCAGAACATTCTCGGGGCCGTAACACCGTTGGGCCGGCTCTACCTTAAAGCTGTGAGCGTGAAATTGGCTGCGCATCTGCCCGTTGCCCATATCCCAGGCCGAAACATGCCCCGGCTCCACACCTCCGGCTCTCACCCAGTCTACGGCAGGGTTGGCGTCCAGATCCAAGCGCACATAACCAGGCATAAGTCCCTCAATATCCTCATTCCATTCAATCCAGTGGGGTCCGCCCGGCGGAACGGACAGCTCCGTAGACGCAAGGATGAATCCCGTATCGCACCGGTAATCCCACAGATTTTCCACCGGAACAACCCTTGCACCCACTTTTTGCACCGTATCCGATATATTCCGAAGACATACAGACAGCTTGCGGATTGCCCCGCCTGCCACCGCAATCCATTGTCCACGGGCTGCGTCCAGACGATCCCAACGGGTCTCTTTCTTATCCAGATCCAGCTTCTTGGGCTTCGTATCTCCCCAGCCCTTCAACAGAACGGTCCCCGCATTCCGGAAATCCGGTCCCATTCCGTAGAGCTCCGCTTCGCTGCTGGCGCTGACACGGGCCTCCCGGGCCAAGTCGTCCGGGTCCTCGTTGCGGCCGTTGGGCAGGTAGCAGCCATCCCGGAGAAGAACCTGCTTCAGCGCAGCACTGTGGTCTCTGGCATACTCCTTCACCGGCAGCTTCTCCGCAAGCGCCAGCGCAGCGGCTGTGCCTACCGCCTGGCCCATCAGAGCGGTGGTGCCCATAACACGTACCGTCCCCAGCGCAGCATGGGTCACGCTGACATTGCGTCCGGCCATCATCAGATTGTCCACATCCTTGGACAAGCAGATGCTAAGCGGGATGCCGTAGGGACCGCAGTAGCTTTTGACATTGTAATCCCCTTGGTAGCCAGCCGCAGAATCGGGCTCGCTGGTTGGGGCCAAGAGACCACCCGGCGTATGCAGGTCCAGGAACCAGCCGCCGAAGGCCACCTCATCCTCGAACACCCTGCGCCCCATCACATCATGCTCGGTCATGAAATACTCGCCCATAATCCGGCGGGATTCCCGTTTGCCGGGGACCTGCCCGATCCAATCCAGCGCATAGTTGGCGGCCAGCTCCCGGGTCTCCGGGTCCTTGTTCTTGATCCAGTCCCATACTCCCAGCGTATGGCGGGTAAGCTCATGGCGGATATCCTCCGCGTCATGAATGGTGTGCCAAGGAATCCCGATTTCCAGCCACCAATAGCCGCCGCGGATATCATAGGGGGGACGGCCCTGCTTATAAAAAAAGTCCGGATCATCGTACTTTACCGCCCATTCAGGAGCTTCGAAGGGAACCGGATAGCCCATATTCTTAGCCTTAAAATGAATGGAATTGCCCATGGTATCCTTGCTGGCCTCCAGGGGAGCATGGGGTTCGTTGAACTCATCCCGGCCCTCCGAGCCCATCCGCCATTCGCAGCCGGCCAGATCGGCCACCACACCGTCGCCGGTGCAATCAATGAACGTATCGGCACTCACCACAAGCTCTGTTTCGGCATTGGCCACAAGCCCCGTCACGCTCCGGATCCGCCGTTTGCCGTCCATCTCCACACGGGAAACGGGTGTGTTCACATGGAAGGTGAGATTAGGGGTTTTCACCGCCATATCATACATAACCATGTCCCACACGCTATTGGTCCAGCCGTTCTCCATAATCAGCTCATGGTTGCGGGCCCTCTCCTCAATCAGCAGCTCCGAAATAATCCCCGTCTCCCGGGCATAAGCATGAAAGCAAGCCGCACCGTGGGGAGTTACCCGGATTTCCGACGAGCTGTTGCCGCCGAATACCGGACGGTCTTGAATCAGACAGGTTTTGGCTCCATGCCGGGCCGCTGCCACTGCCGCACAAAAGCCGGCCAGACCGCCTCCAATGACGGCCACTTCATAATGCTCCTTCAGGGTTTTCATCTTCCTGATTACCTCCTAATTTTACTCGTGTAAAATTATGTGGAATGAGAGGGCCACTCGATTTCATGAACCGGCGGCCTCTTCATTTACTCGAGTAAATAATATCATGTTTCGTTCTGCTCCGCAATCCGCAATTTTACCCGAATGAGGCCTGTTGTTCCTATATCGGACTCCGGCATTGCTCAAGCATTGCCGGAGTCCGCCATTCTATTTGCCGTAGCCCAGCGCCTGCAGCTGCTTTTGTGCGGAATCCAACAGTGTCTTATAGTTCATGGTGGTTTCCAGCGTCTTCAAGAAGGCATCATATTCGCTGATAGGTCGTTTGCCATAGACAAATTTGGTGAATTCCTCTTCAATAAACCGGAAGGCATCCGCATGGTTATAGCCGTCGGGGGAGATCAGGAACCCGTTCAGTGCCTTGATCCGCTCCTGCTTGTTGGCGAAATCAATATAACCGGATTGCGGTGCAAACTTCACCTGCAGATAGCTAAGCTCGGGGCGGCCGGTAAACTGGTACAGCCAGGTATAGCCCGCTTCCTTGCCCATCAGCTCGGTGGGGACCACCTTCTCGCCCTCCAGGTTGAAGTGTTTGCCCTTTTGCCCGAATTGCACCAGTTGGGAGCCTTCCTTGCCCGACACGTAATTCAACAGCTCGAATACCTTTTTCAGCTTGACCGGATCCTTCTCCAGTGTTTTCGGAAGGGCGAACAGTGCTCCGGCATTGCCGATGTCAAAGGAGCTTTCTATGGCACCCGCCGGTCCCTTGGGGGGAGCCAGTTGAACCCATTGGGCGTTGGGGTTGACCTTCTTGATCTGCTCCATGGGCTGGTCCTTGGCGATACTGGCCCAATCGGTATAGATAATGCCCGCCTGCCCCTTGATAGCCTTCTCCAAATGCTGGGTGCCGGTATTGGCCATCAATTCCGGATCTACAGACCCGCTGGCGATGAATTTGTTAATCATCGTGAGCGCATCCTTCATTCCCGCCTCATACAGGGAGTTCACAATTTTCCCGTCCTTCACGTAGAACTCCGCGAAGTAGCCAACACCATAACCGCCGAAGAAGGGAGCAAAGGTACCCAGCTTGCCGCCGGTAAGACCGAAGGTGTCCTTTTTGCCATTGCCGTCAGGGTCCTGCTCGGTGAAGGCCTTGGATACGGCCAGAAGCTCGTCATAGGTGGCCGGGGTTTGCAGCTTCAGCTTATCCAGCCAGTCCTTGCGGATCCAGAAGGTGGAATACGGGATGGTCGGAGCTTTGGCAATGGCATATACCTTGCCGTCGAAGGTGGCTTTTTTGATGCTGTCGACACCGATAAAATCCTTGACAGGCTTTAATTCTTTATCCATATAGGGGGTCAGGTCCAAGAGCAGCCCCTGCTGGATATACTGCTTAATTGCCGCTTTGTCCACCCCGAACAAATCGGGGAAATTGCCGGAGGCCATGCGCACGTTCAGTTGGTTCTTGTAATCATCACCGGCCGCATAAGCAGTCATATTAATGTCCACATTGAGCGCTTTGTCCAGATCCTGTTTGATGAAATCCTTATCCGCTGCAGGCAGGCCGCTGGCATTCTGGATAATTTCCAGCTTGACCGGTTTTGACGGTTCTGCCGGAGCAGTGCTTGCCGAAGCGGCAGAAGATGCGCCTGTTGCGGGTGAATTGGCTGCCTGCTCGGAGCTGCTCCCGCAGCCGGCGGCCAGTGTTCCCAGGATGGCGGCAGACAGCAAGGCGGGACCCCATTTATTTTGACCCATGTTTGAACCCCTTCTTTCGTTGGTTTGGCCATGCATTATGTCAACACACCGGCGGGTAGAGGAATTTGTAGGAGCATATATCCCACCGAAGTGCGTTCAACCTTTGACGGACCCGAGCAGCATACCGCGGGTAAAGTGCTTCTGCAGAAAAGGGTACACCAGAATAATGGGAAGGCTGGCCATCACCACCGCTGCCATCTGGAGAGTCTCAGTAGGCGTAATATTCTCGGCATTTTCCAGAGGCTGCTGGGTTTGCATGAGAATTTCCCGGACGATGACCTGCAGCGGGAAGAGCTTGCGGTTTGTCACATACATGATCGCCTGGAAGAACTCGTTCCAGTGACCCACCCCGTAGAACAAGCCTACCGTAACCATTACCGGCAGAGACAGGGGAACCACGATCTGCCAGAGAATCCGGAAATCGCTGGCGCCGTCGATTTTGGCCGATTCGAACAGCTCCTCAGGCAGCTGCTCCAGAAAGCTTTTGACAATCAGGATATTGAAGCTCCAAATCAGGTTCGGAATCATGAGGGCCCATATGGAATTCAACAGCCCGGAGGACTTCACCACCAGATAGGTGGGAATAAGACCGCCGCCGAACAGCATGGTGAACACGACCATCAGCAGAAGGGCACTGCGCGCCGGCAAGCGCTTACGGCTCAGGGGATACGCCATCAGTACCGTAAAAATCATATTCAGGGCCGTTCCCAGGACGGTGATAAGAATGGTAATGGCCAAGGCGTCCATCATGCCGGATTCGTGAATGAGCTTGCTGTAGGCGGTAAAGGTGATTTCCTTCGGAATCAGCAGGAAGCCGCCGTTCTTCAACACCTCGCTGATGGGCGTAATGGATACGGAGACCACGTACAGCATGGGGAACAGGGCAGCTGCTCCGCATAGTGCCAGAAGGACGATGATGATACCGTTAAAGATGCGGTCCTGTATGCCTCTTACCATATTCCTTCCCCCCACCGCTTGGCAATTGAATTGGAGACCAGCACCAAAATCATGCCGATGCCTGATTTGAACAGGCCCACTGCGGATGCCAGGCTGAAGTTCATCTGCTGCAATCCCGTCCGGAATACCCAGGTATCGAGAATATCTGCTACCGGATAAACATGAATATTGTACATAATGTAAATTTGCTCGAAGCCCGCGTCCAGAACCTGCCCCAGCCGAAGAATGAACAGCATAATGAAAACGCTGCGGATGCCGGGCAGTGTGATGTGATAGATCATCCGGAGCCTGCCTGCTCCGTCGATGGAGGCCGCCTCATACAGGGTCGGGTCAATACCTGCCATCGCAGCCAGATAAATAATGGCGCCCCAGCCGAAATTCTGCCAGATATCCGATGCGACCAGGACCGACCGGAAGGTTTCTGTGGAGGTAAGGAAGGCGATTGGGGTGCCGCCCAAGGTGGCGATCCACTTATTCACCAGACCCGACGATTGGGAGAAAAGGGCCAGCATCATGCCGTAAATGATGACCCATGAGAGAAAATGGGGCATATACGTTAAGGTTTGCACCACGGACTTGAACCATTTCACCCGGCATTCATTCAGCATCAGGGCAAACAGAATAGGCGGGAATATGCCAAATACCAGCTTATAGAGACTGATGAGGAGGGTATTGCCGAATAGCTGGGAGAAATAGGGGGATTCAAAAAAAGTGAGAAAATGCTTGTTCCACGGGTCAGCCCATGGACTGCGGAGAATGCCGTCCAGGATGCTGAAATCCTTGAACGCAATGACCACTCCATACATGGGAATGTACTTGAACCAAATGTAGTAGACCACGCCGGGCAGGAGCATCAGATACAAGGCCTTGAACTGCCAGGCCCGTTTCAGAACCCGGGCCACTGCGCCCGTCCGGATGGCGGCTTGGGGCTGAATGGGGATATGCTGGTCCATTTGCTGTCACCTCTTCTTCCAGGTTAGCTCTGCCGTTTAGCAGTCCTTCTACGGACGCTTGATTTGGCTGCGCTTTCAAATCTGTATCCGTAGTATACCAACCAGAAAGCGTTTGCAATATACAGTGAACATGTCAAAATAGGCTGTAAACTTGCCGGGTTTTGAACCGGACACGGCCGCAAGGAAAAAAGCCGCTTCCCCGCCGCAGTTCGATGCAGCAGGTAGCGGCCTTTACTGTTCAGGACTTTCCAGGAGCGGTTTAGGACGGGCCCTCCTCATCCTCCCGCTCATGCAGACGCAGGGTGCTCTCCCCCACCATTCCGTCCGCCGGACGTACCGGCAGCCGGACGGCCACTACCGTTCCCTTCCCTGGTACGCTGCGGATGCGGAGCCCCCACGGCTCTCCGAAGTGCAGCCGCAGCCGGTCATGCACATTGTTTACTCCAATCCCGGTGAATCTGTCCGCCATGGGCTTGCCGTTCCGGGCTTCCCGAAGCAGCTGGAGCTGCTCCCGGTCCATCCCCACTCCGTTATCACGGATGTAGAAGACCAGCTTGCCGCCCTTTACCCGGCTACGGATACGGATTTCACAGATCCGGCCCGAAGGGACGATGCCGTGGAAAATCGCATTTTCCACTAAGGGCTGCAGCGTCAGCTTCAGAATGGCCAGGTTCAGGGTGTCCGTTTTCACCTGGTTGATGAAGATAAATTTGTCCCCGTAACGCATACGTTGAATCTGCAAATACCGGAGAAGCCCGTCCAGCTCCTCCTCTACCCGGACAAACTCGGTGGTGCGGTCGAAGGTAAGCTTCAACAACCCCACCAGCGACCGGATGGTCTCCTTCACGTCGCCGGTTCGCTGCTGGCGGGCCAGGCTGCCGATGCATGCCAGCGTATTGTACAGGAAGTGCGGGGCAATCTGGCTTTGCAGCACCTTCAGCTCCAGCTCCTGCTTGCGGCGGTCCATCTCCCGGGTCTTCTCCAGAAGCCCCTGAATCCGCTCCATCATACTATTGAAGCTGGCTGCCAGCCGTCCGATCTCATCATTTCGCCGTATCCTGATCGTGGGGATGACCTCCATGTCCTGAACCCGGTCCATCCGCGAGGCCAACAGCCGGATCGGACGGGTGAAGAAGCGGGACATGATGAAGGCCGTTACGATAAGCACCACCAGCATAACCAGCGCCACCGCTTTAAAATCGTTCAGAAGCACGGAGACATTCTGATAGAAGTAGCTTTCTTTGATAAAAAAGATCAGGGACCAGCCCATCCGGTTTTGTCCGGACTTCAGGGTAACCAGTCTTCCTGCAGGACCGTCATAATAACTGGTTCCTGTTGGCAAATCGTATACATCGCCAAGAAAGGACTCCGGCAGCACCGTTGCAAACTCCTTGGGCTTGGACGGCAGCAGATCCGTCTGGTTGTCATAGGCCACCACCTGGCCTTGACTGGATATCAGCACGAAGGTCTGATTCTCCGGCTTGACCTCTGACACCTTGCGTACCAGCTTCTCCAGATCCAGCTCCACCACCGCCACCCCTGCGCTGCGGTTCATCGGGTCGAGCATCTGGCGGGCAATGGCCACCGTGTAGCCCGACTGGGGCGAGCTGTAGGGCTGACTGACAACGGAGGAATAACTCTCCTTGGCCAGTTCGTAGAGGCCGGGGAGCATCGGATTGCCCAGCACCTCATAATACACCTGGGCACTGCTGTACACCCGGCCCTCACCGGTGACAATATACAGGGTCTTTACAATTGTGCTGTTATTCTCCGCCGCGGAACGCAGAAAACCCTCCACCCGGCCGGCCTCCGGGGATTCCAGTAAGCCGGTCTGGGAGGATAGAAGCAGAAGAATATTTTGGCCGTTATCCAGATACGTATCCAAAAATTGGTTGGTCCGCACCATCAGCGTCTGGGCGTCATCCACAATCTGGTTTTTGAACAGCCGGGAGGCCCGCTGATAATTCATTCCCGCCAGCAGCGCAAACATAAGAAAGGTAACCGCAAAAAAGAGCATAAATTGCTTCGTGGCCATGCTTCTGCCTGTCTCCCAATGAAAGAGCCGTTGCAAGCGCATCATCCTTTTTTGTAAAAAGTGGGGGACACGCCCGTGTACTGCCGGAAGGTTGCCGTGAAGTACCGGTAGCTGGGGATGCCTACAGCATTCCCTACCTCATACACCCGCATGGTCGTGTTCTGCAGGAGCCCGATGGCCTTCTCCATCCGCTGCTGTGTCACGTAGTCGTTGAACGAACTGCCCGTCTCTATCCGGAACAGCCGGCTTAAATAATGAGAGCTTAACCCCACCTGCTTCGCCACGGAGACCAGGGTCAGAGACTGGTCCAGATGCTCCCGGATAAAGCGCTGGGCATCGGCAATCTCCTTGCGCAGCTTGCGCTTGGCCCCCTTGTCGGTCACGGCCGGCTTCAGCATATGGAGCAGAACAGCGGTAAGCTCATCGATGTTCCCTGCTTCGGTGCAAGCCCTGGCTGCATCTTCCCACAGCCCCTCCGCCCCGTCCGCCCCGTGCCGCTGCCGCAGCTGAAGGGAGGCCCAGCTCTGCAGGGCTGCAGGATGGAGCCGGTTGGCAAACGCCCACTTGCCCAGTTCCTCCCGGATAAAGGCGAGAAGCCGCTCTGTGTCGGGCAGAGTGGCTGCAAGCTTGTCCAGGACCGCCATGGATTCCCCGGGGCCTTTGCCCTTCTCCGCGCCTCCCGGAAAAATCCGCCCTTCCGGTTCATAGAAGGCATCCAACGGCTTTTCCGACAGCAGCCGGAACTGATCCACTGCCTCCTCCTCCGTCCCAGCCGGGCGTGGAGCCGTCACTGCATAAATCCTCAAGGCGCCATTCAAATAACTAAGCTCCTCCTCCAGGCGGTCTGCCAGCCGAATAAGATCCTCCGCTTCCCAACCGGCTTCCGCCGCCCCTCCGTCCTCTGCCTCCCTTGCTTCCACACCCGAAACCAGAAGGTAGATGCCTTCTCCAGCAGCAGCCCACCGGAGGGGCATACCATTATGCTCCAGCTCAATCAGATATTCCTCCACCTCCCGCAGCCCGAGAAGGCGAAGCTCCCGCTTCAATTCCACATGCAGGGCGCAGCTCCGCAAGGGGGGCTTCAGTCCGTACAACCGCTTTAACATGTGCAGCAGCTCTGTTTTCTGCCCACCCTTACCGGATGTGCATGCCTGGGCCAGTACCTTGGACAGCTCCCAGCGCTTTGCCTCCGCCTCCTTGGTGGAAAGCAGCCGTTGCCGTTCATGAGCCTGCCGGGCTTTGGAGAGGGCGCGGACAATATCCGGGTCATCCATTTCCACCTTAATCAGATATTCCACAGCCCCAAGCTGAATGGCCTCCCGGGCGTAGCCGAATTCGGAGTGGCAGGTGAGCAGAATCACCTGGAGGTCGATACCCTCTTCCCGGAGGCGGCGGAACAGTGTAATGCCATCCATAATCGGCATGGTGATATCCGTTATCACTACATCAGGGGCCCATTCGCGGCAGAAGCGCAGAGCCATCTCCCCATTCTCTGCTTCGCCGGCAAGCCGGAAGCCATGAGCCGCCCAATCGAACAGCCGCAGCTCCTCCCTGAGCGGAAGCTCATCATCGACAATCAAGACATTCAAGAGACGATCCTTCGCCACATTCCCCGCCCCCTTTATTTGCCAATATGATGTAAGCGTTTTAATGAAATTATTGTAGCATATTCTCCCTGGGGCAGTTATGCAGAAAGGCGTAAAAAGTATCCTTCAATCAAGCTATATGCCCCATTCTATGCCGAATTGATATTTACTCGAGTAAATTTTAGTGAAGTTTTTCCCCCTCCGGATAAGCCTGCTCCAGAGGGGGATTACATTCGCTATTGGGGGATCGTCTTACGGCAGCACCACAACATCTCCGGCCTGCAGGCCTTCCACAATCTCCACTTTTTCCGGTGTTTCCATACCGATTTTCACCGGTTTTTTCTCCGTCTGGCCGCTGCCCTTGTCCAGAAGAATAAAGCTATTGCCTCCCTCGCGGACAACCGCCATGGCCGGAATCACCAGCGCATCCTCCTTGCGATCGGTATCAATCTCGCCGGTCAAGGACAAACCGGCAATCAGATATTCGCTTTTTTCCAAGGATATAATGACCTCGAACTGGGCCAGCTGATTCAGCGTGTTTTCGTCCGTGCCCGTTTTGGCGAATTTGGAGACCTTCTCTACCTTGCCCTTCAGGGTCGTATCCTTCACCGCCGTAAGCTTAACCACCACCGGCATGCCGGGTTTGATCCGGAACACATCGGCCTCCCCTACCAGCGCCAGCATCTGAAGCTGGTCCAGCTGTACGATTTTGCCGACATACTGGTTCTCCGTCAGCGCATGGGGCCGTTTGGCTGAACTCTCGTACAGGAAAATCCCTGACGCCGGAGACTGGTAATCGGCCGCGGCAAGCCGCTCCCGCTTCTCTACCAGCGCCTTGCGCTGCATATCCAGGTTGACTTCAGTCAGCTGCCGGTTCAGCTTAGCCGTCTCTCTGGAGGTCAACGCATCCACCCGCTCCGTCTCACTGGTGCCTGTCCCCATAGCCGCTTCCTTCACTTCACCGGCATATCGGGCCAGCTCGGACTCCAGCTCGGTTTTGCGGATGGCGGCCTCCTCCTTTTGAATCTCCGTCCGCAGATCGGAGCCGTCCAGCTTAAACAGCACATCTCCCGCCTGGACCTGCTGGCCGTCCGCCGCCACCCACTCCGATACCCGCGACCCGAAGGGCGCGTATACCATGGTTTCCTGCTGATACAGGGATTTCCCCTTTACCTCTACCTTATTAACAAGGGTCTCCTTGGCCGCCGTAAACACAATGGCCTGCTGTGCACCGGCCGGGTTCACCTGGGGTGCAGGATGGGATTGTATGTATAAGACCGCGCTGATGCCGATCAGCACAAGCCCGAGAATCACCCACTTGATTTTCTTGCGTATGTTCTTCATGTGACGCTTTCTCCCTTCAATCTGGAAATAACATGGATCCTATTCGATTTTCGCGGCTGCTAATCCCGCTTGATGGCCGTCAGCGCATCGGTTCTGGAGGCACTCACCGCCGGATAAAGTCCGGATAATACCCCAGTCATAATGGCGAAGACCATTCCGGTCAGGATGGTTACAGGGGGGATGAAGATCATCGGCGATTTGTCCTCGGATACCGACATAATCAGCACATTGAGCCCCCAGACCACCCAATAGGAAAACACAATGCCTAGCAATCCTCCCAACAGTCCAGTCAGCGCCGCCTCCACAATAAACATGTTGCGGATTTGCGCCAGATTCGCTCCCAGCACCTTCATGATACCAATCTGCCGGCGCCGCTGGTAGGTGGACATGGTCATGGCCACGATAATGGAAATGGAGGCAATAATCAGAATGAAGACACCGATGCCCATCGCGACCATCTTGATAATGGCGAACTGCTCCGCAACCATCTCCCGCTGATTCAGATTGGTGCGCGTGTTGACCCGCAGCCGCTGAATCTGCTTTTCCACCGATTCCACCACATCCTGGCTGTCTACCTTCACGATAGCCGTCTCGTAGTTTTCCGTTGAGTTGGCGCTATTCGCCGTATTGTCGAACAGCTGCTCCCGCAGCATCTGCATGGTCTCCATGGATATATAGATCTTCTTGTCGTACTGGGCGTTATCCGCGCTGGTTCCCTGAGGCAGCTTCAGGATACCGGCCACTCTCACCGGCGTGCTTGTCCGCACCTTACCCGCTTCCCCTGTAGAGACCTTGAATTGAAGCTGCTTTTGATACAGCTCAGAGGGTGTCTTTTGCAGTTTGCGGTACTGATCCATCAGGTCTTCGTCATAGGGATTCCGGGAAATCTGCCTCATCAGATTATCCAGCGTTTCCGGATCATTAAGCCCCAGGGTCGCTCCATAATTCAGCACAATGGCCCCTGGTGTATCCGTCGGCCCTCCCTGGGCGAAGGTATGGCCGAATTGGGGCAGGGAGTCCAGGTTGGTGCCGATAATCTGCACATAGGAAGTCCGGTTGTCATTGGTCACCATCTGCAGATGGCCCATCTCCACAAACGGAGCGGCCGCAGAAACATGGGGGAATTGTCGGATCAAGTCCAGCTTCTGCTTGGTCAGCTTGCCCTGCTCCAGCATCTCGGCGCTGAGGGAGGAGCCTCCCGTGGACCCGGGCGCCGATACTCCCGCATTGGCCGTTACCGTAATCTCATCCATTTTGAAAAACTGGTTCATTTCCTGTTCCGTATATTTCTGGGCGGAATCCCCCACGCTCATGGCCACCACAATGGCGGCGCAGCCGATAGAGATCCCTGCCGCACACAGCCCCGTGACCACCTTACGGCGTTTCACCTGATCCCAGGACAACCGCAATATGTCCCTGATTCTCATGCTTCCTCACCTCCGGCCGCCACTTCGCCGGCCCCCTCCGTGTCCTGGAGGCGGCCATCCCGCAAAGTAAGAATGCGCTTGGTATGCCGGGCCACCTCATGCTCGTGAGTGACGATGATGAAGGTGGTGGAGAGACTGTTGTTCAGCCGCTTCAGGATCGCGATGATTTCCTCCTCCGTCCGGGTATCCAGGTTGCCTGTCGGCTCGTCTGCAAAAATAACCGAAGGCTCTGTCACCAATGAACGGGCGATACTCACCCGCTGCTGCTGGCCTCCCGACAGCTGCGAGGGAAACAGCTCCGATTTTTCGGGAATGCCCACCTGCTCCAGGAGCGAGAGGGCCTTTTGCTTGCGGACGGAAGGGCGGATGGACTGGAATATGAGCGGCAGCTCCACGTTCTCCCTCACCGTCAGATTAGCAATCAGCTCGTACGCCTGGAAAATAAAGCCGATATGCGTTCTTCGAAATTCCGCCAGCTGGCTTTCGTTCATCTTCACGATGCTTTCGCCGGCTATGTAGATGTTCCCCTCTGTTGGCTTCATCAGTCCCGCCATCAGGTTTAACAGGGTGGATTTGCCTGACCCCGAGCTGCCCAATAATGCCAGCATTTCCCCCTTTTGCACCCGAAAATCGATATTCTGAAGCACTTGCGTCGTTTCACCCCCGCTTAAGAAGGAGTGAGACAAATGTTCCACTCGAAGCATAACCGCCATCCTTTCCTCCCAAACCCGTCTGCCGGACAAACTGCACAAATAGCTTGTAACCATGTCCAGGCCGCAGCCGGGCGTATTCCGAACAATCCGGACCATCACCCTTCCAAACGGACATAAAAAGGGCATACATATGTTTTGACGGTCCAATAACGGAAAAGGTTTCTTAACATTTCCTGAACTTGGCTATTTGATCGCTTCTTGGCGGCCAAAAAAGCCGGATTCAAGGGCCTGCCCCTAATCTAACGGCGGTGAAAGACGCTATTTGCCCCAAAAACAGTTCTTCTCTATTCTAACGGCGGCAGGAGACGCTATTTCCCGGAAATGTACCAGTTTAGCCGCGAGTGAGCTCCAATAAGATCCCTCACCGCCGTTAGATTTTGAAATGTCTCCTTTTTGGCAAAATAACGGCGCAGGCTTCCGTTAAAATTCAGCCATCGATGTTTTTCCACTTCAGCTTCCCGTGCTCTGATAATGGCGGACTCCCACCTGCCAGACCGCCAGCGACAGCGCCATAAAGGCCAGCCCTGCAGGCAGCGAAAGCCATCCGGCCCACGCTGGATACCCCCAGCCGCAGATAGCCGCAGCCGGATAGAAGCTCACAGGCAGCACCGGTGGCAAGAACAGGAACATCCCTTTCAGCATCCGCGGCATATAGGGCTCGGGGCAGCGGGTCACCTGGTAGCTGGCATTGGTGAGAATGTAAATCCAGTCCAGGCCTTTTATGGTGAAGAAAGCTACACCGGAGGTCAGAACGAATACGCCGCAGTACATAATGGTTCCTCCGGCCAACGCCGAAACCAACAGCGCCGCATTCCTCAGGGAGAGCGGCACATCCATCCGCGCAAGGGCCCAAAGAATAGCACAGATGCCGGTAACCGGGCGCATCAGACGGTGCAGGTGGAAGCGGGAGGCCGCCACCTGCATAAACAACGAACGCGGCCGTAGCAGCACCCGGTCAAATTCCCCGGAGCGCAGCATCTGCCAGGGAAAATAATCGAAGCCCCGGCATAAGCTCTCTGCCAACCCGAAGGAAGATACCGCCATGGCGTAGATTAGAATAATCCGCTCCACCGACCACTCCCCGATGCTGCCGAACCGGGAGAACAGCAGCACAGTGGACAGAGGATCGGTCACCACCACAAAACCCACCTGAATCAGCATCATCCACCAGCCCTTGTATTCCATCCCGCTCAGGAGATGCAGGCGCAGCAGTTTGAAATAAACCTTGGCCTCCATTCGCCTCACCCTCCCTGAATAATCAGATGCTTAAGTCGGCTCTTCATGATCAATCGGCCAACAACCACAAATACAGCAATCCAAAACAGCTGCAGTGTTATCCCAAGCCACGCCGCCTCCGGGGCCAGACTGCCCGTATACAGCTGCAACGGAAGATCAGCAAAACCCCCGAAGGGCTGCAGGCGCAGGAAGGTTTGCATACTGTCCGGCCACAGCCGCAGCGGCAGGTAGGTTCCTGACAAAATGGCGCTTACCAGCATTAGAATGTAGAAGGGGCCGTCCCCCCACGTCGTATTCAACCGGATGGCGGTAACCAGCATGGCATAAGCGGAGCATAAGAGAAAAGCCAGCACCACCGTCAGCAGGAAGAGGAGGAAGCCCCCGGCAGAAGCAGGCCCAGCCAATGCATAGTCTGCCGGCATCAGAATCCCCGCTACAATGGTCAGCACTCCGCGCAGCCAATTGGTCCCCAGCTTGCCTGCCGCGCTTTTTACCAGCCAGTGGAGATAGAGATCCATGGGACGGCACAGCTCCAACGCCACATCCCCCTTATTGATTTTGGCCAGAATCTCACTATCAATGGACATGGCCTGGAAAACAAAAATCCCCTGCGCCAGCCAGATATAGGAGATCGTCTGCTCCAATCCAAAGCCGTTATGATTCCAGGCTCCATCTTGGCTAAAGGTATAAAAAACGGTATACACCACACACTCGATAATAGCCCAAAACACACCGACCATAGCCCCGGAAAGGGCAGCTACCCGGTACTGCAGCCCCTCCGCCATCCGGACACGAAAAAGAGAGCGGCACGCTCTCCAGGTTTGCATCGCAAGCATGAAATATCCCCCCTACACCAGAGCCAAGTCATTGTACATAGCAGCAATCATTTCATCCGTGTTTACCTTCATCACGACCTCGGGTGCATATCTCTCCTGGAGTCCGGATAATCTCCCGTCATAAAGCAGCCGTCCCCGTCCAATCACCATCACCCGCTGGCATAATGCCTCCATATCGTCCATGTCATGGGTGGTGAGCACCATTGTGACGCCGTTGCGCTGGTTCTCCTCCTTCAGGAACCCCCGAATAGCCAGCTTGGATACGGCATCCAATCCAATGGTTGGCTCATCCAGGAATAGAATCCGGGGGCGGTGGAGCAGGGCGGCCGCCAGCTCGCAGCGCATTCGCTGCCCCAACGACAGCTGCCGCACCGGCGTCTGCAGCAGACTGTCCACTCCCAGCACTCCGGTCAGCTGGTTCAGCCGTGACCTGTAGTCCCCCGCGGAGATGCCGTACATATCCTTCAACACATCGAAGGAATCTGCCACCGGCACATCCCAGAACAGCTGGGAGCGCTGCCCGAACACTACGCCAATCTGCGATACATGGGCCACCCGCTCCTTCCAGGGAGTTCTGCCGATGATCAGGCACTTGCCGCTGTCAGGCGTCAAAATCCCGCTCATAATCTTCACTGTGGTGGATTTCCCGGCACCGTTCGGGCCAATATAACCGACCAGCTCCCCCTCTTGAATAGAGAAGCTGACACCCGCCAGCGCCTCCACCTTCTCCACATTCCGCATAAACGCTCCCCGGAGCAGCCCCCATTTACCCTCCGGCCGCCGATACACCTTGAAGCTCTTCTTGATATCCTCCAGTATAATCTGCATGATCCGTCCCCCTTTGCTGCAATAACGTATCATGCTGATGGTGCATTTGGAAAAGACCAGGAGAAGCTCTCTCCATCCTCCGCTCCGCCTACTGACCGGGGGAAACGGTGGAAACCCTCCTTTTTTCGCAGCTATCCTTGATTTTCCGGCACTTGTATGCCATACTATATTTATAATGAAAGTTAAGAGAACGCGAGTTCTCTTTACTACTATCTTTTTCCGGTAATCGATGACAAGATCATCGGTTTTTTTATTTTTCCGCATAATGAAGAGGGATCGGCAGAAGCCTTTCCCTCTTTTTTTGCATGTGAAAAGGACCCTTTGCAGGGTCCCCTCAGACGGTGATTAATGGTATTTCGTTTCCTCTTCCAGACTCCTTTGTTACGTAACCAAATGTCTCTTTAAGGTTTTGCCCTTACGAGTCTTTGGCACATCCCTCCGGTTTCTTATGAGGCTGACATACCTCCGATTGGTTCTTGATCGGCCGAAAGCACTAACGTGTTCAACGCAACCATCGCCTCTCTCTTCACCGTCGATATTAAGATGTCCCGAAACCCGGGAGGTTATACAAGCCAGGTAAAACTTTTTTTAAACTTCCTGCTTCCCCTCCAGCCGTCAGCTGCCCTCGTGGGGAGCCTTGTGGGAGTGGTTGCGGTTCTTCACCTTCTTGGAGCCGGACAAGGGTGCTTGGGGACCGCCTGCTCCATCTCCGTGCCGTTCGCCGGAAGGTGGGTTCACCGGGTTAACCTTTTGCTTGACCATCTATTCTCACCCCTCGCTGCTTATCACAAATCCCGCTGCAAAATTCAGAAACCTTACTGACGGGTGGTGGTATCCCTATTCAGGGCATCCATATGCTTCCGGTCGTTGAGGTCCTGGTTCAACTGCTGGGCATTATGGGCGTTAACCCCTTCCACGTCCAGCCGCTTCACTTCATTTTGCAGATTCTTATCCGCTGATTTCTGCTGGGTCATCCGATTCCTCTCCTCTCTTCTTGTGCAAATGGTTTCCAAAACGAATCAGGCGTGTGTCTCCTGCTGCAGGGCCTGGGCACATTCATGAAGATTGCGGACATGATCCTGGATCAAATCCTGAACCAGCTTGCCCCGTTCATCAATGGTGCCGCCTTCGCCTTTTTCCGCGTCCACCAGCTCCACTAACACCTCGCGGGAATCCACGTAGGTCACCAGAAAATCAAAGAAATATTGGCTGTGTCCTGCGTTGCCTACAGCTACCCGCAGAGCTTTGGGATTAGCCTCGTCGGCCTGCACGGTCACCGCATCCGTGGTTTTCATCGTGGTCGGCAGCACCCGGCGCCATGCATCAACCAAACGCGACTGATCCATTTGAAGCTGATCCTTCTGCTTGTCACTCATCGGTTTTGACACCTCCCCTTCATGCTTTAAGGTGCCGAGAGCGCCGCGGGTTTATACTTCTGTCTCCTGCCGTCTTTCCCTAAACCATAAAACCGGAGCATGCAGCAGGAATGTCCTCTGTCATACTCCGGTTTATGGGTTACTTGCTTCGGTCAATGGGAAGGAGCTAACGGGTCAGAAGATTGTACAGGAGCTGAGCCATTTCGGACCGTTTGGCGGTATAAGCAGGCCGCAGTCTGCCGCCGCTGCCGCTGATCAATCCGCTTTCCGCCATGAACGCCACCGCCTCCTTCGCCCAAGACTCAATCTCTCCACTGTCCGCAAAGCTGGACCAAATACTCCCCAACCCGTTTGTATTTTCCGGCAGCCTGTGGGCGGTTTCCAATACATTTCGGATTAGCGTAAACATTTCTTGCCTTGTAATTTCCCGCTCTGGAGCGAACCGCTCAGAATCTACTCCCTGGGCGATGCCAAGCCGCTTCGCTGCAGCCAGGTAACCGGTGTAATAGGTGCTGCCCGCATCAGCGAAATTGTCTGCCGACGGTTCTTCGGGAGTAATCCCATAAGCCCTCATGGCCATAACCAGGAAGCTGCCTCGGGTCATCGCAGCATCGGGACTGAAGATTCCGTCTCCTGTACCGGAGGTAATCTCCCGAGCGGCAATGAAATCTACCGCCTCGGCATACCATGCATGCTCCGAAACATCCCTGAAACTTACCGGGTTATATCCCACCCCATATACGGAAAAATGATTAGTGCGGAAGCGGATCATTCCTGTTCCAGGAATGTATCGGCTTTCTGCTACAACCGCCGGCCTCCCGCTGCCGCTCAGGTAATAGATCACGATAGCATCTGTAATCTCCCCGGCCTTAGGCGTGTAAGGAACAGATACCGTTACGCCTCCTCCAAACCGGGATATGGTCCTGTCTCCGCTTGTAACCTTAAGGTCAAACACAGGCCGGTCCCCCACCAAGCGCTGTGCTTCAGAGGACAACCCGGAGGAATCACTTGGAGACAAATGGAAATGGACATCCCCTGTTGCTTCTGCAGCAATGGTCCTGAGGGCTTCCGTATCAAAAGCTGCCGAAAGCACGGGAGTGGTAAACGTCAGGTACGTAATTCCCGAGGAGAATGCCTGCTCTATTGCCGGCTGGGGAATTCGTGTTTCAACACCCGCTGTGCCTTCCCCCGCTTCAACTTGAATAATGATTGCCGCTTTAACGCCGTTGCCTTGTGTCTTGGCTGATTCCAAAGCCCGGTTGAGTGCATCGTTTATTTCCTCATGTGAAACCGTCGCACTGGCCGTCCCGCCGCTATTGGCCGATACTGTCTTGATGGTCAGGGTAACCGCCGCTATGCCCTCTTGTACATCGACGGGAAGCGGCTCCGTAGGTGTGCCTGGTCCAGCTCCACCATTCCCGGTGCTGCTGCCGTTACCGCTGCTCTCACCTTCGGTATCTACTCCTGAAGAGCCTCCGCCTTCCTCTGACGGCTCCACAAGCGTCACAGTATTGGAGGCCTCCGATTCAAGTCCGGCTCCCGCGGCATTATACGCCTTCACCGTAAAGGTATAACTCACTCCATTGGCCAGTCCGGTGAAGACGATGGGACTGCCTGCACTTTCAGCCGTTATGCCCCCTGGACTGGAGACGGCAATGTAGGTTTCGATGGGGCTTCCCCCGTTATCTGCAGGAGCCGTGAAGCTGAGCGTCACACTGCCGTTTCCGGCCACAGCCTTAACGTCTGTGGGTTTCCCGGCCACCGTATAGGGTGTTGCTTCAATCCGGGCGGATTGGATAATCCGGCTCACTTCATCCACCGCAGTAATGTAAAAGGTATAGGATACACCATTGGTTAATCCCCCGGCTTGATACCCGTATACACTTGCTGTTACCGGGCCGCCAACGCCAAGGTAGGTGTTCCCCGGTCCGCCGTAAACACTGTAGGTCACGGCTTCAGGCACAGCCGGCCAGCTTAAGGCCACCGTCCGGTCTCTTGGCTTAGCCGTCACCTGGAGCTCCCCAGCGGCTGCAATGATGTATTGCTTTTCCATAACCGAGCTGTCAGTCATTCCCTGCTTCACCGCAATGGCCTTCACCGTAACCGAATCCCCCGGATTTCCGGTAACCTGCACAGGCTGCGTAAACCTGATGCTGCTCCTGCCAGGAGTACCGCCATCCAAAGTATAGTAAATCTCTGCGCCGCCTGTAGCGACGGACAGCGTAACCGGCGTACCGGAGAGAATACGCTCCGTTCCCGGACTAATTTGGGGAACTGCGACAGCTCCTGCAGGGAGAATGGCTCCTTGGGCTGAAGCTGTGGAGGAGGTTAGGCGGTAATTCTCCGCATCGGCTCCCGTGAGCTTCAGTCCGGTAATAGTCACCGTTTTGCCGCTGCCGATACCCGCATCTGTAAATTCGGCCGCAGCTGAAGCAGGATCCACTTCCACCTCGTCCCCAGGCACTTTTCTGTCCAGAGTAATCCCTGTTATAACAGCTTTAATGCCGCCATCAAACACCTTATCGGCCACAAGAGCACTGCTGACAGCTACCTCTCTAACCTGGATATCTGCCGCCAACGAGGGCTGCACAAGCTCGTAGTACATGCTGTCCGCTCCTGTCAGGGAATAGCCGGTTGCGGCTACAGTCTTTCCGGCGCCCGCTTGCTTATCCGCAAATTGCCCGGTGGCGCGATCGGTCAACAGAACAACATCATCCCCCGGCTCTATCTGGCCGGACAGCGTCCCGCCCGTTACGGACGCTTCCCGGCTGCCGTCATACTCCTTGCTGGCTGCGTTGGCCCCGCTGACTGTCAGGGTCCGGATTTGGCGGATGGTATAAGAATAATGCGCAGCCGAGCTGCTGCTGTAGCCAGTCTGCGTGCCGTATACGCTCAGAACCACAACCTCGCCCGGGCTGCCTGTAATGGTTACTGTCCCTCCACTGGCTATTTGTCCGGTCATCTCGCCGGGAGAGGCTGCAGCCGGTCCGGCAGCATAATGAATGAGAGCTCCGGGGAAGCCTGCCGTCGTTAATGAAACAGCAGTCCCGCTTTTGACCTCTGTCCCCCCGGCAATTGATGCTGTAGGGGTATCAACCGTGCCTAAGCCGTTGATATTGCCAGATGTAATGAAGCTGCCGTCATCCAGCCGATAATTCCCGCTGTCCGCTCCTCCCAGCTTCAAGCCGGTCACCGTTACGGACTTCCCGCTTCCTATGGCCTCATTATCAAAAAAAGCAACAGCCTGCGAATAATCCACTGTAACATCCTCCACGCCGATCCTCCCTGTGAGAGAAGCGTCCGTAATCGTGGCGGAACGGGTTCCGTCATAGCTCTTGTCGGCAATCACAACCTGGCTGACCGTCACCGGCCTGGGCACAATGTCCGCAGTAGTTGAAGCAGTAGCGGCAATGCTGTAATTGCCCTTATCTGTTCCTGCAAGCATAATATTGCTCACTTCAACGGTCTTATCCAGCCCTGGGGCAGAGCCTCCTGCAAAGACTGCCACGGCCTGGCTGACATCCACGGTGACGATGTCAGTGCCCACGATGCCGCCTGCAATGGATATGCTCTCCACCCGGGCAGAAGGAATGCCGTCATACTCCTTAGCAGCTACGGATATATCGCCCACGGCGAGCGGCTTCTTGACAATACTGGCGGTTGCCGTTAATGATTGGTTCAGGGTGTAATAATCCGCATCAGGACCGGCCAGGGAGTAACCGCTGACGGTCACTGTCTTTGCATTCCCGGCATCCTTGTCAGAATAGGCAGCCATAGGCGTACCTGCCAGCATCACCGTATCGCTTCCGATAATTCCGCTCAGAGCCGCACCGCTGAAGTCCGCAGCGGCGTCAGCGTTCCCGTCATACTCCTTATCGGAAACGGTAATACTCGTCAACGCAAGAGCTGTTTGAGACTGAACCGTGTAGCTGAAAGAAATAACAGGGCTGTCCGCCTTGCCTGCCGCCACGGCAATCGCCTTTATATTCAATACATCCCCGTACGTAAGTCCAGGGGTTGCTATGGATCCTCCATGCGCAACAAATGTCGGTGTAGCCGTTGTGGGTATGTCAGGCTCCGCGTTTGCTGCAGCTGTGTAATAAAGAGTCGCCCCACTTTCGGAAGACAACGTGATGACGGCATCCTTTTTAATAAACCCGCTGTTGGTGGTAACCGAAGCAGTTGGAGCTGCCGCAGCAGGCTGAGAATACGTGAACCGACTGTTGAATCCGGCAGGACTTACGCCTCCTGGCCCTTCCACCCGTACATCCACCGTTCCGTTCCCCGGAGGTGCAGTAACAGTGATTTCCGTATCATGGACTACCTTCAAGCCTGTTCCCGGAACACCGCCGAAGCTTACTCCAGTCGCACCGGTAAAGCCTGTGCCGGTTAAGGTTACAGCTGTTCCTCCCGCTGCAGGTCCTTCGACGGGACTGACAGCAGTTATCTTCGGAATGTCCGTAGCCACGGCCAAACCATAAGCATTTACTCCGGTAATCATGACGGACGGATTGGGCGTTTCTGTAAGACTGGCTGTAAAAATGCCGGCCACAGAGGAATGCCAATCCGAAAAATATAAGGTGCCCCCTTGCTTATGTATGGACAACGCCTTGGGTGAACCGGTTGCGGATGTATAGATGATCTCTTCCCCTTGTCCGGTAGCAAGATCCGCTTTGGCTACATAGAAATCCGGCTCATAGGCGACGGAATAATACAGCTTTCCATTGGCCTCATCTACAGCAAGCCCTGCAGCGTGCACCCCGCTGATAAACGTCTGGGGACTGGTGCCGTCCAGACCGGAACGGATAATAAGACCTAAGTTATAATCGGCGATGTACAGATAGCCTGCTGCCGCATCCACTGCTACCGCCCGGGGGGCACCTGTTGAAGAATATACAACCGTCCCGCCGGTGGCGCCTCTGGCTGCCTTATACACGGTTCCAGTGTTGGGTTCTGCGTAATAAAGGTCTCCGTTTTCCGGATTGACAGCCAGCCCTTGGGCGTGGGTTCCTGTAATTACAGGAACTGAGCCGCTTCCATCCAAGTTCGCCTTGAATATGGTGGCAACCGTGCTGTGAGGATCGGAGAAGTAAAGGATTCGGTTTGCCTCATCCACCGCAACAGCATAGGGGCTTCCCGTTTCCGATGTATAGATGACGCTTCCGTGAGCCGGGTCTGACAGCGGCGCCACCATAAGCTGGTATGGTGCATAAGACTGGGTATAATAAAAATATTCTGCGGCATAAGCTTTTCCTGCCGTAACACCCCCAAGAATAAGGAGCGAACCCAATATCCATCCCGCTGCATGCTTCGATAATGATTTCCAGAATTTCATGAAAGTCTCCCTCCATTGCAAACGGCTGCCTTCAAGATCCTAATAGTCCCGGGACGGATAGACGCCTTCTACTGCAATAATGTAGTTAATGGCCAGATAAGGCGCTCTTGTCGCAAGCGGCAGAGAATTGCCTGCTACACCCGCAGAGCTGCTTTTTAAACTGGTGTCCGGAGATGCAGTGGTATAAATATTCACCTCTTGCCGGTCAGGAGTGACCGCTTTTGCCAGAATTTTATCCGTGCCGGGTGTATTCGAGGTTCCTTGCGAAGTGCTGGCCGGGTCGGAGAGGGAATGGGTATGTGCAGGCATATTGCTGGACAGAATAGTCTGGGATTCTGTACCGCCTTGTTGACCTAATACGTAATTCTGCAGCCCCGGTCCTTGGCCTGCTCCAACCGGAGAACGGCCCCGGAGATCCGGAAGCGCAAAGGTGGACGTTCCATTCCCGCCGTATGTAGTACCGAGCAAACTGAACAGAGCTGAATTCGTGCTGATGGACAGCACCTGTCCATTACAGAAGGCCCATCCCCTCGGGGCGAAATTTCCGGCAAACATCCGGATTTCACCCAACATTTGCTCCTCAGCATAGGCCTTTGGCGTTTCTTTCAGCCCGGAAAATAGGGTGACTGCAACAACTGCCATACATACCATGATTTTCTTGAGCGCTTTCATCTTCATCATACTCCCTCTCTTCATTCCGTTAATGTAATAAAGGCATAAGAACCTTGGAATCATTATATCACCTGCCTATTAAGCTCTCATTTTTTTCGATAATTATTTTTATAAAAGATTTCCACTCATTTACTGACGCGCCACAAATGCAAAAAAAAGGACATAACAGCATATGCTGCTATGTCCACTGCTTATTCTTTTACAACCTGCTTGCGGTAATTATAAATGATGCCGCCCTCCGAGCTTTCGTACCGGACAAATGCAAAGCCGCGTTCCACCAGCTCCCGGTTAGGCTCCTCCCGTTTGAATTCATCATCTCCGTTGCAGCACACCAGCCAACCGCCTGGTTTAGTAACACGGATCATCTCGCCAAGCTCCCGGTCAAAGTCATCCCCCACCACATGGCCCGCCATCACCACGTCGAAGGTATTGTCCTCGAAGGCCAGATCCGTCGCTACGCCATCCAACACCTTCATATTCGCGACTCTTTCCCGTTGAATCCGGTCCCGCATATACTCCCGCATAACATCGCAGGGTTCGCTGGCGTACACCCGTTTAGCCAGGGGGGCAGCAGCAAATGCCAGTCTTCCCGTACCGGCCCCTACGTCCAACACGATACGACCTGCCAAATCAACCAAATCATACAGCCGTTCCGGCCTCCAGCAGCGGATGTAGTTGACTTCCTCCATCACTTCCGGGTAAGCATAAACGACGAAGCTTTGATGATAATCAAGAATCGCCGTTTCCGCGGCGCGAGCTTCCTCCAGGCTTAAGGATTCCGGCACAAGGCTCAACACAGCATCAACAAATTCGGCACACTCCGGTGCTTTCCGCTTGCAGTAATGGGATACGTGAGGGTAGCAGCTCAGGGCTTTCCCCATATCTGCCCGGTAATCACGCCCTGCAGTATTGTAAGGCTTGCATTCCCTCATCCAATACCGGATCACCCACCGGTCCAACAGCAGCAGCGTGTCCATAGTATAATCTTTAGCATGAATCCAGTTCAATACCATATGATCCTCCCACAGGTAAAAGGAGGGTTAAAGTATAGTAGCCCTCCTTGTGACAGTTGCGACTGTTGACGAATGAATATGTACTTGTTTCATGTCAATCACCCTCTCTTTTGATGCTACCAGCATATCACGTAGGAACGACCATTCGGTATGGAATAAATGGATAAAACAAAAAAGACCCTCCCAACAGGGAAGGTCTAAGTTCTATACATGATAGGTAAGAAATATGGCGGAGAGGGTGGGATTCGAACCCACGGTACCCTCGCAGGTACGACGGTTTTCAAGACCGCTGCCATAAACCACTCGACCACCTCTCCGTATGGATGTCACCATCCATGAGGCCTGCTTTCAGCCGTGGCAACAGTCATTGTACCATAGGCCTGACAGGGGGAGCAAGTGTTACTTCTTCTCAATCCGGGTCTTGCCGTTCATGTACGGTACCAGTACCTCAGGAACGCGCACGGAGCCGTCTGCCTCCTGGTAGTTCTCCAGTATGGCGGCAACCGTACGTCCCAGAGCCAGGCCGGAGCCGTTCAAGGTATGGACGAATTCCGGCTTCGCCTTCGGATCCCGGCGGAAACGGATGCCGGCGCGGCGGGCTTGGAAGTCCTCGAAGTTGCTGCAGGAGGAAATTTCCCGGTAGCAGCCTGCGGAAGGCAGCCAAACCTCAAGGTCATAGGTTTTGGCCGAGGAAAAGCCCATATCTCCAGAGCACAGGGACATGACGCGGTAGGGCAGCTTCAACAGCTGGAGCACCTTCTCCGCATTCTGTGTCAGCGATTCCAGCTCATCATAGGAATTCTCCGGCAGAGTCAGCTTCACCAACTCCACCTTGTTGAATTGATGCTGGCGGATCAGACCGCGGGTATCCCGGCCGGATGCTCCGGCTTCGGAACGGAAGCAGGCGCTGAAGGCAACGAATTTCTTAGGCAGTTCATCCGCTGTGAGAATCTCATCCCGGTGGTAGTTGGTAACCGGCACTTCCGCTGTAGGAATCAGGAAGTAGTCGGTGCCCTCAAGCTGGAACACATCCTCCGCAAACTTCGGCAGCTGTCCGGTTCCGGTCATGCTGTCCCGGTTGACAATATATGGAGGCAGCATTTCCTCATAACCATGCTCTTCTGCATGGAGGTCCATCATAAAGTTAATCAACGCCCGCTCCAGCCGTGCACCCAGTCCCTTATAAAAGGTAAACCGGGAGCCCGTTACCTTGGCAGCGCGTTCGAAATCAAGAATGTCCAGATCCTGGGCCAGCTCCCAATGAGCCTTGGGGGCATAAGCGAATTCTGTGGGAGTTCCCTGCTGGCGCAGCTCCACATTCTCTTCTTCGGAATGGCCTACCGGCACACTGGCATGGGGTACATTGGGAATGGACAAGAGCACTTGATCCAGCTCCGCTTCAACTGCGCGGATTTCCTCATCCAGCTCCTTAATCCGGTCTCCCACCTGGCGCATCTCCAGAATAAGCCCCTCCGCGTCCTCTCCGGCACGCTTCTTGGCGGCAACCTCCTGGGACACGGTGTTACGGCGGTTCTTCAAGCTCTCGGCTTCTGTAAGCTTCTCCCGGCGTCTGGCATCCAGATCGGTGAAGCGGTTAAGGTCATCGGTTTGTTTGCCGCGGTTTTGTAAGCCTGTACGCACGCGGTCCGGTTCATTACGCAATAATTTCGCATCCAGCAAAGTTGAAACGCCTCCCGCAAGGGATTGATAAGTTGCTTCATCAATTCTTCAAGTCTTACCCTCTGTATTGCCTAACCATATTCAAAAAATACGAGTGAAAGCCATAATCATCCGTCAATTCGGGATGGAAGGATGCGGCGAGCAGATGCTCCTGCCGCGCGGCAACGATTTGTCCGTTATAGACGGACAGCACATCCACCGCTTCGCCCACGGATTCGATAAGGGGAGCGCGGATGAACACTGCTCTGACCGTGTCCTCCATTCCCTTTACCGCCAAATCCGTTTCGAAGCTCTCCCGCTGGCGTCCGAAGGCATTGCGGGCCGCGACCATATCCATCAGCCCAAGATGGGAATCCGGTTGGCCGGGAGCTTGTCCCGTGATCTGGCTGGCAATCAGAATCAGTCCGGCACAGGTGCCGAATACAGGCTTCTTCTCTTCGGAGAATTCCCGGATGGCATCAATAAAGCCGTACGTGCGCATCAGCTTACCGATGGTAGTGCTTTCCCCGCCGGGGATAATCAGACCATCGATCTCCTTAAGCTGCTCCGTCCGCTTGATGACAACCCCTTCGCCACCCGCCAATTCAATCATCCGCACATGCTCCGCTACTGCGCCTTGAAGGGCAAGCACGCCTATCTTCATATCCATTCCTTCTTTCTCTCCTGCCAAGCAACGCGAGGCAGGAGAGGCCTCTAGCTGCCTCATCCTGCCCGTTTTGCGACCCTGCCCCGCAATTCAGTTATACAGAAGCTCTTTCCTGATCAGAGCTGCTTTTACCAGCCGCGGTCCTGCATGCGTTGGGTTGCGTCCAGCTTGGAAATTTCAATGCCCTTCATGGGGGTGCCCAGGTTCTTGGACAGCTCTGCAATGAGTGCATAGTCTGTGTAGTGGGTAGTAGCTTCCACGATCGCCTTGGCGAACTTCTCGGGGTTGTCCGACTTGAAGATACCGGAGCCTACGAATACGCCGTCAGCGCCCAGGTGCATCATCAGAGCCGCATCCGCAGGAGTGGCCACGCCGCCTGCCGCGAAGTTAACCACCGGCAGCTTGCCAGTTTGGTGGACTTGCAGCAACAGCTCATACGGGGCGCCCAGGTTCTTGGCTTCCGCCATAAGCTCGTCCAGGGACAAGCTTTGCACCTTGCGCAGTTGGGCATTGATCATCCGCATATGGCGTACCGCTTCCACGATATTGCCTGTGCCCGGTTCACCCTTGGTACGGATCATGGACGCGCCTTCGCCGATACGGCGGAGAGCTTCACCCAGATCGCGTGCGCCGCAAACGAAGGGAACGGTAAATTCCTTCTTATTAATATGGAACACTTCATCGGCAGGCGTGAGCACTTCACTCTCATCGATATAGTCGGCACCCAGTGCCTCCAGAATCTTCGCCTCTACAAAATGACCAATACGGGCCTTGGCCATAACCGGAATGGTAACGGCCTTTACAACGCCCTCAAACACAGTAGGGTCAGCCATACGGGCAACGCCGCCAGCCGCACGGATATCGGCAGGTACGCGCTCCAGCGCCATTACGGCGGAAGCTCCGGCCGCTTCTGCGATCTTCGCTTGTTCGGCGTTCATAACGTCCATAATGACGCCGCCCTTTTGCATTTCAGCCATACCTCTTTTTACACGGGAAGTTCCTGTTTCCATCAAGATAACCCTCCTAAACATTATGTCCCAATGCGCAGTTGGCGCCGGAATTTACAAGTGGTGTTATAAAAAGATTCTAACCATTGATTTTACAGGAACACCCGCCATTATACAACCGCGAAAGGGCGAATCCTCCAGGTTTTTTGCCGATTAGAACAAATTCGTAAAGAAATGTCGGATGGACCGCATCATCAGCTTAAACCAGCCCGCTTTCTTCACGTCTTCCTTGGCTACCAGGTTCACATCGTACGTTTGATTGTTGTAGGTTACTGTCAGTTTGCCCAGAACCTCGCCTTTTTCCACCGGCGCCACACGGACATCCTCAGCGGCAGGCTCTCCCACCTTCACAATCTCTTCGTCCTTTACGCCCTTCTTCACCAGAATGGACAAGGCCGATTGAGTCACCACCGGCACATCCGTATGGATTGCCTTTTTGACCTCAACGGTTTTCAAGGCATCCACTTCCGTATCCGCCTTGACGATTTCCTTCATTTCAAAGGTATTAAACCCGTAGTTCAGCAGCTTGGCTGTTTCCAAAAAACGCTTCGGTTCCGTCTTCGCACCCATCACCACGCTGATCAGTCTCATTCCGTTACGTTCAGCGGTTCCGGTAAAGCAATATCCGGCCTCGTTGGTGTGCCCGGTTTTCAGCCCGTCCAGTCCCTGGAACACATAAGGGCGGAAGTTGGGGTTACTTTGATTGCCCTCCAGCATCCAGTTCCAGTTGATCATAGGGGACTTGTCCGTTTCGCGCAGCTTTTTGGACGGAATCTTGGTAAACTCCAGCACTTCTTTATGCTCATTCAAAATATGATAAGCCAGGGTGGCGGCATCTCTTGCGGACATGACAGTTTCACCCTGCAGATTCTTCGGGGCATATTTTCCCATATCAATCCGGCTCAGGCCTGTGGAGTTAATAAAATTGGCATCCTTGGACAGCCCCAGCTTACGGGCTGTATCGTTCATCAATGCTGCAAACTGCTCTTCGTTGCCTGCTACCTTCTCCGCTAATGCCACACTGGCATCATTGCCCGAATAAATAGACATAGCCTCGAACATACTGCGCACAGTCAGGGTCTCATTCACCGCCAACAGCTGTCCGGAACCGATGGTATCGGCCGCATGCTGGGAGGTGGTCACCGGGTCTTCCCATTTCAGCTTGCCACTCTTAATATCTTCCAGAACCAAATACTCAGTCATCATCTTGGCCATACTGGCCGGAGGCAGCGCCACATCCGCGTTGTTCTCGTACAATACCTGTCCGGTAGCCGCATCCATCAGAATGGCGGAGGAAACCTCCAGCTTCAGATCGGGCGCAGCATCGGCTGCATGCGCATGTCCTGGATCATGAATGACGGCAAGATGCAAGGAAACGACAGCTGAAAGAATCATGACGCCAATTCTACTTTTCTTCGCAACGGCTTTCTTCACTACCCACACTCCTATAAAAAATGATTATTCACATTGTTTTATTGTACCATAGATTACCCTCTGTTTTGTAACCCGATTTCTTGGGCACCAAATCTCCAAAATTCCACTGAATTTACGGGGCCGGGACAAAACAAAAACAGGACAAGCGGATAGGCTTGTCCTGTTGTTTATCTGCTTCATCTGCCTCCTTGAGATTACAAGGAGTAGTTTGGTGCTTCCTTCGTAATTTGCACATCATGGGGATGGGATTCGCGAAGACCGGCTCCGGAGATCCGTACAAACTGGGTATCTTCCTTCAGCTGCTCCAGATTGGCTGTTCCGCAATACCCCATGCCCGAACGCAAACCGCCGATCAATTGATGGATCGTATCCGCCAAAGGTCCTTTGTAAGCCACACGGCCTTCAATACCTTCCGGAACCAGCTTGCTTTCGTTTTCCTGGAAGTAGCGGTCCTTGCTGCCGTCCTTCATAGCCCCAATGGAGCCCATGCCGCGGTAAACCTTAAAGCGCCGGCCTTGATAAATCTCCGACTCTCCAGGGCTCTCTTCCGTACCGGCGAACAGGCTGCCGATCATAATCGCCGAAGCGCCTGCGGCAATAGCCTTGGTCAGGTCGCCGGAATACTTGATTCCGCCGTCGGCAATAACCGGAATGTTGTAAGGCCGCGCAGCCATGGCACAGTCATAAATGGCGGTAATCTGCGGTACACCGATACCGGCAATAACGCGGGTGGTACAAATGGAGCCCGGTCCGATACCTACCTTAACCACGGATGCGCCTGCTTCAATCAGGTCTCTGGTAGCTTCGGCAGTTGCGACGTTGCCGGCAACAATCACCAGCTCCGGATAGGTGGCGCGGATACTAGCGACTGCATTGAGGATGTTGCGTTGGTGACCATGTGCGGAATCCACCACAATCAGATCCACACCGGCTTGTACCAAAGCGGTTACCCGTTCCATGGTATCCTTGGAGATCCCTACCGCAGCGCCTACAACCAAACGTCCCTGCGGGTCCTTAGCGGCGTTAGGGAACTGGATTGCCTTCTCAATATCCTTAATGGTGATGAGACCCTTCAGCTCATAGTTCTCATCCACCAGAGGCAGCTTCTCGATCTTGTGCTTTTGCAGGATACCTTCCGCTTGTTGAAGGGTGGTTCCCACAGGAGCGGTGACCAGGTTATCGCGGGTCATAACTTCCTTAATCTTGATAGAATAGTCATGGACAAACCGCAGGTCCCGGTTAGTCAGAATGCCAACAAGCTTGTTCGCTTCGTTGACAATCGGCACGCCGGAAATCCGAAATTTGCTCATCAGCTCTTCCGCATCATACACATGGTGCTCCGGAGTGAGAGAGAACGGATTGGTGATAACGCCGCTTTCGGAGCGCTTCACCCGGTCTACCTCCTCCGCCTGCTGGCTAATGGTCATGTTCTTGTGAATGACGCCAATTCCACCCTCACGGGCAATGGCAATCGCCAGCTGAGATTCTGTGACGGTATCCATCCCGGCACTCATGAGCGGTATGTTGAGCTTCAGCTTGGAACTGAGTCTGGTGGAGACATCCACTTCCCTCGGCAGTACATCAGACTTCCGGGGCATCAACAACACATCATCAAACGTCAGTCCTTCTTTAGCAAACTTCGTTTCCCACACGCCAAATGGCCTCCTTAAAAGTACGTTTTCCCGATATTTTTGCTATTGTACCAAATGGTCAATTTTAATGTCAACCCTGGACATTTTTTGGCTCCAAACTAACCATTTATTTGTAATGAATTAGGATAGTTTGTGGAAATATGGATCAAACTGTATACCTCGTCGGCTATAGACGAGATTCTTATGAACCATTTTGGTCTTTTTCATATTCTTTCTTATCTGCCCTGCCTTTTTCTCTTTCTAATCTTTCGGTGGTCTTTTCTAATTTGTAGGCTACACTTACGGACACCAGAGCCCTTATGCGCCCATTCTTGCGCCATCTTGGATACTAACGGACACCAGAGATCTTATTGAGCGAAAAAGCTGCCCTCACCACCCTCATTCCCGCTATTAACGCCGCTGGAGTCCGTTACCCGCGGGAGCAGCAGCTCAATAAAACAAAAAGACCCTCTAGCGTGAGCTAAAGGGTCTGTCTGTGCTTGGCAACGTCCTACTCTCCCAGGACCCTGCGGTCCAAGTACCATCGGCGCT
>JAEWMH010000199.1 GCA_023393235.1 Bacillota bacterium
ACATCCATTCCAATCACAAGGATAGCAGGGGAGGAGTGCACCTGTTGATAAAACTAGTCAAGCCACGGCAGAAATTAGGTGCCCATCATGATGAGCACGGGCCTCTGCTTGTCCAGCTCCTCCTTAAGGACAGCATGGGTTGCATCCAGGGTGCTGTCACGGACCTCCTTGACCTGCAAACCATGAAATCGCTCCAGCAGCGTCATGGGCTGTGCAACGTATTCATAGTGGATTCTGGGTCCCAAATCCCCTCTTTGCCAAATTCCGTGTCCCTTGGTCCCCTCAGGGGCAAAGCGGAACCCCCAAGCATCCGCATACATCAATTCATACCCGCAATTCAGCCAATTGGCTACGGAGGCGATCAAAAAATGAGAGCAGCTGTTTAATCCGTCATCCATCAGAGGTTTGATGTGCAACAAGTGTTCATGCATCTCCTTCTTTATATGGAATAGGCTTGCTTGAATCTTCGGATTTCCTCCACCGCCTTAAGCTGTCCTCCGGCCGTACGCAGGCTTTCTCCCAAACGGACAAGAGCTTCGCGGTTAAAACGGTCCGATAAGAGGTACTCTACGGCATCCCGCAAGTTATCCGCCGTCAGCGTATTCTTAATCAGCATCAAGCCGGCCCCCAATGCTTCAACCCGCTTGCCCACCAAGGGCTGATCGGCAGCCTGGGGGATCACAATCAGGGGGACATTATAATACAGCGCTTCATTGACACTGTTCATCCCGCCATGGGTGATAAACACATCTGCCGCCTGCAGGACCTCCAGTTGGTCTACGAAGGGGAGCACGGTGAAATTGCCGGGAATATCCCGGAAGACGGTCATATCAATCCGGTTCCCCGCCGAAACGATCACATGGCCATCGAACCCGGCCAGCGCTTCAAAACACAGCTCGTAGAAGGATTGCACATGGTTAAACTGGGTGCCCAGGGAGATATATACCATCCTGCGACCCTTATGGACCACAGATTGCTCCGCCGGAAAGCCGCGTTCCGTCAAACAGGGGCCGACAAAGGAGTAATGCTTTCCCAGGGACCCGCTGTCCGGCTGAAAATAGGAGGAGGTGCATACCAGATTCAGCAGCCCTTCATTAAAAAACACCCTGGAGATATCCAATCTCCGCTGAATCCCGAACTGGTCCCGAACCCTCCCGGCCAGGTCCATGAACTCTTTAAGGAAGCGGTGATTCGCCTTGAGATCACCCGGTTTGTCCATCCCCTTCTGTTGGGACTCGGCTCCGATGAATGATGTACACACCGCTATATGCGGAAGCCCCAGCAGGTCGGCAAGGACATTGCCGCACCCATACATGGAATCATGAATGATGTAGTCAAAGGAATGCTGCTTTGCCAGGTCCAGAATGCAAGGCAGAATAACCTCATAGGACTTCAGAATCTTGATCACCAGGGATAAGTACAATCTGGTTTCAAACGGATCCCCGTTCTTCAGGAAATTGCCGTAGGCGGTAAACACCGCACCAAGCCGCTCCAGCGGCTCCCGGAATTCTTCACTGGATACGTAATAGACTTGCTCGCCGGCCCGGACCAGCTCTTGCACCAAACCCAGGGTCGGATAAACATGGCCGCTTGCAGGCCCATTGACAAACAATACGTTGGACATCCCGGCCCTCCTTACTGAAGGCTATTCATTCTGATGGTACGGCGGTATTCGGTGGGTGTCATATTGGTGGCGGCTTTAACCATGGCGCAGAGCTTGTTGGGATGGGCGATCCCCACCAGCTTGCAGATGGCCTTGATGGAATGATCCGTCTGCTTCAGTAAACGCATGGTCTGCTTCAAGCGCATATCGTTTAAGTAACGGATGGGCGACTGCATAAAAGCCTTGCTGAACTCATGACAGAAGTAGTTGGGATGATAGCCGATTGCGTAGGCGATGTCTTGAAGGGATAACAGAGGATTATGAATATGGTTATACATATACCGCACAGCATAGATAAGGGCCCGTCCGCCGATGCAGGTGCCCTTGAGGCTCCCGGCATTGCCGGCAGCCGGCTGGGGCGGATGGTGCAGACTGAAATCGGGGCAGCTTTCCTGGCGGATTTTTCCGGGAAGCTCACTGATCAGACAGAGTATGAGGGTGGCCGCCCTTAATTCCAACGGCTCCGCCGCCGGTTGTGTGCACAAATCGGCAAGCAGCCCAAGAATACATCGTAAATACGGGGAATCAGGCACAATCAGCGGTGACGGCAAGCAGCCAACAGAGTCAAGGGGGGCGGATTGAAACAGCAAACACCGCACCGGTCCTGTGGCGGCGGGCATACGAATGGGTATGCCCGCAGGCACGAACAGCAGGACGGTGTTGCCGCTTGAGGCCGGGTACCAAAGGAATTGGCAATAAGGGCTCTCCCATTCCGCGGTTAACGGAGTACAGAATGACACAAATTCGACGGGAAGCTTCTTATACAGCGTATCCATCATAGTGAACCTCCTGAGTGGAAACTCCATCTGGCGTTATTACTTAGGCAGGGCCGCTGATAATCATATCAATAAAGATACCTATATTTGGCGGTTATTCCAATATAAAAAACAGATATATTCGTGTACAAAACAGGGAATTTTACCAATCGTTAGGGTTCAAAACGGTTATTTGGCGCCTAATAGTGCTGAATCAAGAGATAAAATCTGAATAATTAGTGACTATTATCCTCTATGAGAAAACATGTAAAATATGGTTAGGAAGGGTTTTATCTATCATATTGGCTAAGAGGTGGTCTATGTTCATTGTTGACAGCCAAACCTTCGCAAGAGCGGATTTCGTCAAACGATGGGAGGAGATGCACGGGCAGGAGGCGTTCCGGGCGCCGGAAGGGAAGCGGTATGCCTTATGTCTGAAGGATGCCTTCGACCTGGTCTCTGTGTTGTTATTCCTGAAAGAGAGGGGCGGTTCCACCCTTTTGATGCATGGGGGCACGCCTTACGAGACCGCCGTGGAAACGGCCAAACGTGCGGATTGCGCGTACCTGTTGTACGGGAGCTGGGGCTCTGTGGTGGGCACAGCTTGTCCAGATGAACGCTATGCTCCGTCCTTATTGCAATACAGTTCAGGAACCACCCGTGCGCCTGCCCTTATTTCACGGGCATGGAATGAGGTGGATGCCGAAATTGCAGGGTATAACGAGCTCTTCCGCAACGATCCTTCGTCCCTGCATCCTATCATTCTGGTTCCGGTTTCCCACTCCTACGGTCTTGTAACCGGAGTGCTGTCGGCAATGGCAAGGGGAGTGACGCCAAGGGTTATCCAGCAGAGCAATCCCAAATTTGTCTTACGCGTCTTTGCAGAAATGCCGGATCATATCGTCTATACGGTGCCTTATCTCTACCGGGTCTTCGACTCGCTGAGTCAGGGCAGGATCTGTAACAGGAGAGTCGTCATATCGGGCTCCCCTCCCACAGAGCAGCTGCTCAACCGGATGAGCTCCCAATCCGAGGAGGTATGGCAGCAATATGGATGTACGGAGGCCGGGTCCATATCCGTTGCCAAGCAGCCTGTTTCATCCATGGATGTGGGCCTGCCGCTTCGGCACCACCGCCTGGAAATTCTTGAACCTTCTCATGAAGGCGGTTTCTTGCAGGGGGAGGTCATCACTACAACGGGAACCAGAAGGATTACCACCGGAGACCTTGGTTATATCGATCCGGCAAGCGGGCGTTTATATGTCCAGGGCCGGTTGGACGATCTGATCAATGTATCCGGTCTCAAGGTAACCCCGGCAGAGGTGGAAGGAATTATCCTGAGGCTGCCGGGTGTCGAAGAAACGATAGTGCTGAAGACGGACCATCCGGTTTGGGGAGAAGCAGTCCGGGCGCTAGCGGTTGTGTCCCCCGGATTAACGGATAAGGATATCCGGAACTGGTGTATCAAGCATTTGCCCCCTTACAAGGTGCCGGGAATCATTGAATTGGTCAGGGAAATACCGCGGACCCCGGCCGGAAAAGTAAGCAGAAAATACCTACAAAGTCTGGAGAGATGAATATGAGCCAACGTAACCACATTATTGAGGAAATCAGAACGCTGCTGTCTGAGAATCTGGAGCTTGAGGTGCCCGAGGTGCTGAAGGAAACAGACCGTTTGTATGAGGATTTGCAAGTGGATTCCATCATGTCTCTGCAGCTGACGGTATATATAGAAGAGGTCTTTAAGGTGACGGTGCCGGAGGAGGAGCTGGATCAGGAGGTATTCAAAACGGTGGGCTCCCTGGCTGATTTTATTGAGGCTCTTCTGCGGGTGGCGAGCAACGGATGAAGGACAAACTCTCCATTGGAATCGTCGGCTTCGGACGTATTGTAGAGCTGATCCACCTTCAACTGATCAAGGAAAATCCCGGCTTGGAAGTGGGAGGGGTTTATGATATTACACCGCAGCGGGCACAATTGGCCGCCAAGCGCGGGCTGCACGTATATGGAAGTTTGGAGGAGCTGCTGGACTCTCCGGTAGATGCCGTTCTGATCGCCACTCCCCATAACAGCCATTTCCCTATAGCTATGCAGGCCATGCGCGCAGGTAAGCATGTAATCGTGGAGAAACCCGTTGGCCTGAACGCGGACGAGGCGGTGAAGCTGAAGCAAACCGCAGAGCAGGAGAACCGGATTATTACCGTTTTCCACAACCGTAGGTATGACAGCGACTTCCTGCTGGTGAAGCAGCTGATTCAGGAGGGCGTTCTTGGCCCTATCATGTTCGTGGAGAGACGCCATCATTCCTTCGGCTCCGGCGCGTTCTTCGGTGTGAAGTCCTTCTATCCCGCATGGCGGGAGGAAAAGGGGTACGGCGGCGGAACCCTGCTTGACTGGGGTGTCCATATGGCCGACCAGCTGCTGCAGCTTGGGCTGGGTCCCTGCCGCCAAGTCCGGGCCGTGACGAATGCTTTTTGGAATCCGCACGGCGAGGTGGAGGAATATCTCCAGGCCCAAATCACCTTGGGAGAGTATGTGCAGTTTTCCATGGAGATTAATTTCGCTTCCGCTGCGCAGCTGCCGCTTTGGGTTGTAGGTGGAAGAGAAGCGACCCTGCAGGTGATGTCCGACCGGGAAGCGGTGCTTTACGAGGGAGGCAAACGCACCAAGGAATTTACGATGACGCCCTCCCGGATGGGGTCCCTTCTGATTTACGATTCCTTCGCAGAGGCAATCCGCACCGGCGGCTGTCCGGCGGTTACCATCGAGGAGACCATTGAGACGATGCAGCTTTTGGACCGGATCCGGGATTCTGCATCCTCACAAGGAGGGTACCATGGGGATCTTGTTCTCGGCGCCGCAGCACGAGTTTAACGAAATACGCAGCCAGTGGCTGGAGGTTGTCGGTCAAATTGCACAACAAGGCGTGTTTGTGGGCGGACCCAGGGTCAGCGCATTCGAGAAGGCCTTCGCCGGTTATATTGGCGTCGGGGAAACGATCGGGGTTGGCAACGGTACCGATGCCATCTTTCTGGCGCTGAAGGCCCTTGGCATTGGTCCCGGAGATGAAGTCATTACAGCAGCCAATACCTTCGTGGCGACAGTGGGTGCTATCCATCATACCGGAGCCACGCCGGTGCTGGTGGACTGCGGTCCCGATTACCTTATGGATTTGGATCAGGTGAAGAACAGTGTTACACCCCGGACCAAGGCCATTATCCCCGTTCATCTGTACGGCAGGATGGTGGACCTCCGCACTCTTGTCCCTTGGGCGGCGGAACACGGGATCGCGGTTGTGGAGGATTGCGCGCAGGCAGCAGGGGCACGGGCACACGGACGGATGGCGGGAAGCTGGGGGGTGATGGGCTGCCACAGCTTCTATCCGGACAAGAACCTGGGCGCCCTGGGGGACGGAGGAGCTATCACAACCTCTTCCCAGGAGCTGTCCGCGAAGCTGCGCAAGCTGCGGAACCACGGCGGGGAAATCCGCTACCAGCATGAGCTTCCCGGGTACAACAGCCGGTTAGACCCGATCCAGGCATGCGCTCTGGAGCTGAAGCTGGCCCGGCTGGACGGCTGGAATGAGCACCGCCGCAGAGCGGCCGCCCAATATCAGATGCGGCTGGGAGACCTGCAGGGGATTGTCCTGCCGGCCGCCGTCCCGGTTGATGATGAAAGCCATGTGTTCCATCTCTATGTGATCCGGGTGATGGATGGCCGGCGGGATGAGCTTAAGAAGCAGCTGCAGAAGAAGGGGATTCTGACCGCCATTCAATATCCGGTTCCTGTGCACCTGCTGCCGGCTTACGCCCATCTTGAATATGGCCGGAATGCGTTTCCGCGAAGTGAGCAGTATGCGGGTGAGATTGTATCCTTGCCCATGCATGCGGCCTTAACGGAGCAGGAGATAGATCTTATTTGCAGCGAAATTCAGGCGTTGTTCCGGGCATAGCAAAACAGGGGAGGAATAGGCTTGTCTTACGCCGCGAGAAATTCGGTTCAGCAGATGATCCGCTCGATGATTGCCGCTATCGTGAAGAAGCCGGAGCTGGAGCTCCAGCTTCACGATGCCCAGCCAGTCCAAGAGGCAGGAATCGATTCCATGTTATTGATCCACCTTGTCGTCCGGATTGAGGCTGAGTTTAACATTGCATTCCCGGACGAGGAATTGCTGCAGGAAAACTTTAGCACTGTTGCGGTGATAACGGAGAATGTGATGAAGAAGCTGGGAATCCATTCATGATCCGGACGGACTCGATACACTGTCTGCTGGATTGCTGGGCCGAAATATTGAATACGAAAAATATCGACTACCGGCCCCTGTTTTCAGGGGTCTGGAACGCACAATTCGGTGTGACGGAATCTGGCATCAGCTACCACACCGGCATGCAAGATCCCCTGGACTGGCCGGATCGGTGCTTCCGTCTCTTCGGGCTCACCTTCACCCATTGGTGCGGTCCTGAGCAAGCCAATATGGATTGTTTGACGGAACACCTCCGACTGCAGGAGGGCAGGGAGGTCGCCGGTATTATGTACATGGATCTTTATCTGATGCCTTATTCGATGCATTACCAAGTGAAGCATGTCCCGCACAGTATTCTGGTTGTTTATACCGGGCAGCCGGAGCCTGAGGCTTGGTACATTAAGGATCCATATTTTCAATGGGAAGGGACACTTCCCGTTGATGTGATGGCGAAGGGGTTCCTAATGGGCTTTGCGGTAGACTTTTCCAATGCTCATCCGGCAGAAGACGCCACTGTAAGCTCGCTGTTCAGAGAGGACACCGGCAGCGCACCGTGCAGGTTGGCCATGGAGACGGAGAGGATTGTAGGTGAAGCGGTCCGGCAGCATGGCGGTTACGCACCGGACCATCTGTTGGCTTCCGTACAGGAGGCGGGCACCGTAGCCAAACGATTCATCGGATATCAATACATCCTGGATTATCTCTCGGAGCGGACAGGCTGTGATCCGCGGGCGGGTACGGATGCCGTCCAACTGTTAAGGAAGGGCTGGGAGAGCCTGATGCTGGTGATTGCACGCTTCTGCATCCTGAAGCAGCCGGTGGACCTGGCTGAATTCCGCAAGAAACTGGATAAGCTGGAGGCTTGTGAACAAACCGCCAAAAACGAAATAAACCGGGCTTTATCATTGCTGGAAGACCCGCAGGTTGCCCAGGACCGGACGATGGTAGGGGGATGAGGCCGTGAACAGCTTTCGGTTGTATCTAAGGTTGATCAAGGTTGTGAAGCCGCGCTGGAGGCTGACTGTATTGGCTTTCCTTCTCATCTTCGCCTGCGTGCTTATGGGCTTGTGCCAGCCGTATCTGATTTCCAGGTTTATTGATGACGTGCTGATTGCCAAAGACAGCGGAAGGATGCTGCCCATTCTGGCTGCATCCTTCGTTCTTACCTTATCGGCGGCAGCTTGCACCACGGCCGGCTTTACCATATTCCGGTTTCTGGAGGCCAGAAATATGCTGGATATCCGGAAGCGCATTCTAGCCCATATACGGAAAATCCCATTGCCCGAGATTGAAAAGCACGGCGCCGGAAAGTACACGGCGCTTATGGGGCTGGATACGGATAAAGCAGCCAAGTTTATCAACGTGACTGCCATCGAGCTGGGGCGGCAGTGGCTGCAGATGCTGGCCTCCATGATCATCATTTTCGCCATGGATTGGCGTTTAGGGTTCATTGCAGCGGCTGCCATTCCTATGGTCATGTGGATTCCGGGGCTGTTCAAAAAACCTGTACGCTCCACCGTCGCAGAGCTCCGCAGCCATAATGAGGATATTGGCGCTTATCTGTATGAAAGCATCCAGGGCTCCCGGGAGATCCGGACCTACGGGTTAGAGGGATGGGAAGAGGAACGCAATGAGTCCATGTACAGGAATCTGGTGAAGGTGTCTGTACGTGAAGGGTTATACCGAATGCTCTCCGGCCAGACCGGGGCTCTGGTGATTGCTCTGACGGTCGTGCTTATTTATGGGATCGGCGGCAGCCGGGTTATGTCGGATACGATCAGCGTTGGATTTCTGGTAGCGGCTGTCCAATACATCTACAATGTCCTGAACCCGGTCCAATCCATGAACTACCTCATCAGCGATCTGATGGGAAGCGAGGTGGCCATGGGCAGAATTGAAGAGTTTCTGAGGACTCCGGTGGAGCAGCTGGCGCAGGAGAGGCGGGAGGAGCAAGAAGCGGAGGAGCTACTGGCGCCTTCCCGATATGCCCCTTATGTGGAGTGCCGTGAGCTGCAAGTGGCTTATGACGAGTCAATGATTTTGAAGGGAATCCATCTGGAGGTTCATAAGGGCCAGGTGGCGGCATTCGTCGGCCGGAGCGGCTCGGGCAAATCTACCTTGTTCAAAACCCTGCAAGGCTTCATGCCGGCAGCCTCCGGACAGGTGTTCATTAACCGGGTTCCATTGGCTCATTGGACCAGGAGCGAAATTTCCCGAACCATAAGCTTTGTATCACAGGAAACCTTCCTGTTTAAAGGTACGCTATTCGAAAATGTCGCCCTGGGCAAGCTGGATGCGACGGAAGAGGAAGTGTACCAGGCTTTGTGCGAGGTGGATCTGAAGTCCTTTGTGGACGGACTCCCGGCAGGCATCCACACCTCCATCGATAACCAGGGCTTCCGCTTATCCGGGGGGCAGCGTCAGCGGCTGGCCATTGCACGGGCCATTATTAAGCAGCCTGAAATTCTGATTCTGGATGAGCCCACATCATCTCTGGACAGGAAAACGGAGGAGCAGGTGCTGGAGACAATCGGCAGAGTCATGCGGGGCAAAACGACCTTCATCTCCACCCACAGGCTGGAGAGCATCCGGTCCGCCGATATCATCTACGTGATGGAGCAGGGGGAGATTGTGGACTGCGGCACACATGCGGAGCTGATGCAGCGCTCCGGCATCTATACGCAGATGGTGAAAATGAACGAGCTTCTGCAAGAGACGGCTACTGCATAGCGCCCATTCATGTTAACGAAAAGGGGAAGCATTATGATCGGGAAGACGACTTTGCCCGGAGCGGAGCAGAACATTTTTTTAGCCCAAATGGAGTGCTTTACCTCCTGCGTCCTGACCTATCTGAATATGAAGGGTTATGACCCCCGCCTTCTGCTCCTGGATTATTGGAATTTCAACTATGAGAAGAAGACGATCCTGTCCAGCAAGAATGCCCATGACCTGCCACTGGGATATTTGTACGGAGTGGAAATCAGCTTCGTGAAGGGGGCCGCATCCAAGCTGGAGGAGTTGATCAAGAAGGGGGATTGGGCCATTGACCTGTGCTCGGCCTCCAAGCTGGATTATTTCCCCAGGCGTTTTCTTGAAATGGAATCCAGCGGCTTCTGGCATGCCATTCTTATTACCGGGATGGACGAGGAATCAGGGAAGTATGTGGTATCCGATCCGGTTGTGGACGTGGTGACCCGGCTTACCTCCGATGAACTCACAGCTGCCAGTGTGGCCAAAATAAAGCGGGATGAGCTGCTTATGTTTGCGCTGAGCCAAGTCCGGGAAGGGTTTCAACCGCCTGATATAACGACGGTTCTCCGGTATTGCTCCAAGCGGAATGCGCAGCATTACAGAGGGATATCAAGAGATGTTCTGCCGGCAGGTCCTGGCTCTGCCGCAAGCGGCGACGTGGATAAGTGGGAAATCTGGAGGGAACGGTTCAGGAAAAAAAGCACCAGCGGCTTGGCCGCCTGGGAGCAGTTTGAGCATGATCTAACCGATTCCGTCCAATGGCCGGACGGTCGGAGATCCGCCTGGATCAAGCTGAATACGATGATGATGACCTCCATCGCCCAGCTGCGCCGAAAGATATGGGGCATTTATAAGGAGTTTGCCGGCAAAGGGGAAGACTGGGAGCGGGAGGGGCAGGAGCAGATTGATGGGATTCTGAAATTATGGAATGTCATGCAGCTGCTTATGCAAAAGTATGATATCCGCAGCAAGCGCGGTGATGGCAGCGCCATCGGGGCGGTGACCGCCCATATATGCAGGATCAAGGATGCGGAGCTGGGTTTTCTGGATTGGCTTCAGGCATCCTTGGGAGAGGGGGAGCATCAGATTGCAATTGGGTGAGCGGATCAAAACCGTTATCCTCCGCAATATGGACTATGAAACAGGGATCAAGATCGGACCGGAAACCAATCTGATGCGGGATCTTGAGCTGGATTCCATTCGGATGGCTTATTTGCTGGCAGATCTGGAGGAAGAGTTTCACATGACCATCGGCATGGATGAGATCTCACCGCCCATGCTGGCCCGCTTTCAGCTTTTGGAGGAGTATGTGCGGTTCAAAACGGCCGGTAACCGGGAGGGGAGCTTGGGATGATCATCGATTGGCTGCTGGAGCGGATGTCGGAGTTTCAAGAACGGAGCGCCATGATCTGCATAGACGAAGCCGTGAGCTACGGCGGTTTGCTGGAGGGGTACCGGAATTGGACGAAACAGCTGCGGGAGTCTGGAGTCCGGTCTGGGGAAGTGGTAGCGCTGGAGGGGGATTATTCCCCTGCCATGGCCGGAGCGGTTCTTGCGTGTGTGGCAAACGGCAATATTGTGGTTCCTCTGACCGCGGAGGTCAGCCATAAGCGCGGAGAATTTTTGGGCATTGCCCAGGCCCATGTTTCGGTAACCGTACGCGGCAGAGAATGGGCAGCGGAGCGGTTTTACGAAGGCGAGCATCCCAACCGCTTAGTCAAGCAACTAACGGAATCGGGCAACCCCGGACTGATCCTTTTTACCTCAGGCTCCACCGGAGCACCCAAGGCAATCCTCCACGACCTGGCCCGGTTCCTGGAGCGGTACAAGAAACCAAGGGAGACGCTCCGCACCTTAACTTTTCTGCTGTTCGACCATATCGGCGGCTTCAATACCTTGTTTCATACCCTAGCTAACGGCGGGACCATTATTCCTCCCGTAAGCCGGATGCCGGATGATATATGCGCCTTGATCGAAAAGCACCGGGTGGAGCTTCTGCCTACATCTCCAAGCTTCCTTAATCTGCTGCTGATCTCCGAGGCTTATGCCAGGTATGACCTGTCTTCGCTGAAAATGATCACCTACGGCACGGAGGTGATGCCCGACTGGACACTCCGGCATCTGCGGGAGGCTCTTCCGCAGGTGGAACTGCGGCAAACCTACGGTTTGTCTGAGCTGGGCATTCTGCGGACGAAGACGAGGGAATCCGGTTCCCCGTGGATGACTGTGGGAGGGGAAGGCATCGAAACCAGAATCGTGGACGGACTCCTCCATATCCGCTCCCGTTGGGCCATGCTGGGGTACCTGAATGCACCGGACCCCATTGACGGTGAAGGTTGGATGAACACCCAGGACGAGGTGGTCGCGGATGGCGATTTCATCCGGATTCTCGGCAGGCGGTCGGAGATCATTAATGTAGGGGGCAGGAAGGTGTACCCCATGGAGGTAGAGAATGTGCTGCTGTCCATGCCCGAATTGGCCGATGTGGTCGTCAAGGGCGAGATGAATCCGCTCCTGGGACAAGCGGTGGCGGCCTTCGTTCGGCCGGCCTGTCCGCTGCCCGCACGTGAGCTGAAGGAGCGGATTCGCCTGTATTGCCGCGGCAGGCTGGAGGACTACCAGGTTCCGGTTAAGGTATATGTTCACGAGCAGGACATGTACAATGAACGATTCAAGAAAATCCGGAAGTGAAAACGGACAACAAAGGTGGAGTTGGATGAATATTGTATTCTGTTCGATCTCTTTCCGTCATGAACTGGTTTCGTTTCAGGAGCTTATCCAGTTTGCGGCTGCAAACCGGTTCGGCGGCTTCGAACTTTGGGGGGTTCACGGACGTTCGGTGCTGCAAAGCCAGGCCCGGGAGATTCCATACCGGATGGATCAGCTGGAGTCCCTGGGACAGCAGATCACCATGCTCAGCGATTATATCGATTTATGCGCTGACCCTGGACGGGAGCAGGAATTAGTAAAGCAGTGGCTGGGGATGCTGTCCATGGCCCGAACCTTCCGCACCCGCCATATCCGGATATTCGCCGGCAATAAGTCTGCCCGTCTTGCTCCGCCGGAGGAATGGGAGCGCTGTATGGACCGTCTTCGTATGTTAGCCGGGATAGCCTCCGAGCAAGGGATCGTGGTGGTAGTGGAAACCCATTCCAACACGTATGCGGATACTCTGGATTCCACCCTCCGGATACTCCGGGAGGTCAATCATCCGCAGGTGAAGGTGAATGTGGATTTTCTCCACTTATGGGAAGCCGGGGAAAATCCCATCGACTGCCTGCTGCAGTTGAAGGCGTACACGGTGAACTATCACTTAAAGAATGTTGCCAGCCTGAGTCAAGCGGGCATATTCGCGCCGGGGAATGTGTTTTCACCGTCCGGCATCCGGATGGGGATGACGCCGCTGGAGGAAGGCGCGATTGACTATCCGGCTATTCTTAGCTGTTTGGCGGAGGAAAACACGCCTCATCCCCTGGCACTGGAATGGTTTGGTCCGGAGCCGGTCTATTACCTCCGGGCGGAGCGGGAATGGCTGGGCAGCTGGGCCAAGGAAACCATGCTGTCCTAAGTGTGCCGGGTTAGTTTTACCGCCCGTTAAGCCAAGGGATAAAGAAATCATCCATGACGCAACACGAGCCGCCCTGTCTATCGGAAGCCGATAGCGCCGGGCGGTTTTCAGCTTTTACCGCAGCGGCAGAAGGCGGGCCGGGAGGGCTGGGCCATCCGGGCCAGGCCTTTGCAAGCTAACACTGCAAACCAACATTCCAAGCCACCCAAGCTACCACCACATGCCAGCACCAAGCCAACAGCTTAACCAAGGTCCAAACCAAGCCCCAAACCCAAGCCCCAAACCCAAGCCCCAAACCC
>JAEWMH010000230.1 GCA_023393235.1 Bacillota bacterium
CGCTTAGAGGGGGAAAGTGTGCTGGCTGCGGGTCTGACGGAACTGAGAAGCCGTTAAAAAGGGAAACCGGCTTCCTTCAGCCACATTTGGCCGGATAAGAGTCTTTGAGTTCCGTTAAAATTCCAAACGGGCTGATTTTCCCGGTTTAAGGGTCTCTAAGTTCCGTTACATTCTGAAGTGCTATAGGTTTTGCAGCAGCAAAATCCATTATAAACGGAAAAGGGGTGAATTCCGACGGCATGATACGGTACCGGCTGGTATTTGCCTTCCTGTGTGTGCTCGTAATCGCCGGTGGAATGGGATGGCAAGCCCAAAGCAGCAGAGCGGCGGAAACCGTTCGGCTTAGCCTGAGCACCACACCCGAAAGAGAGCTGGTCTTCCAAAATCTCAAACCGGGAGACCAGCTCTCCGTTGAATTGGTTATCAAAAACACCAGCCGCCGCAAGGTGGATTATAGTATCCATTCCCGGTTCGACCACGGGGATGAGAGCTTCTATAAACTGCTGGAGGTGATGCTGGAAAGCCCTGGGCAGCTCCTGTATACAGGCAAGCTGAGCGGGATGACAGGCCAGCTGGGAACGGGAAGCCTGGCAGCGGAGGCAGAGGATAAGCTTGTGGTCACCGCGTTTTTTCCTGCAGAAGCAGGCAATGAATATCAGGACAAAGCGGTCGTGACCGTGCTGGAGTTTGCCGCCAAAGCAGCGCCTGATGAACCGGGGCCTGACCCTTCTACAGCTCCAAGCTCAGCGCCAACCTCTACTCCGGGGTCCACATCAGGGGCTACGCCTACACCCGGACCCACCGATGAGCCGGAGAATACACCTGCTGCTTCAGCTACGCCCGGTCCGCCGGTTTCTCCGGGTGGGTCACCGGCCGTTTCACAGGGACCTGCACCGTCTGCCTCCGGCGGTCCCACCCCGCTGTCTCCAGGCGGATCCGGAGCCACCGCAGCGCCGGGGACAACTCCGGCGGCAACCATTTCGCCGCTGCCCTCCGCCTCCGGCTTGGCATTGGGGGGAGGGGGCGAAGAGGTGATTATCGAGGATGAGCCTGTACCGGTGGCAGGGAATGGCGGACTGGCGGAGCTCCCGGCAGCAGGCAGCCAAGACGGTGCCCGGCAGGCGTCCGCAAAACCATACACACTTCCGGATACGGCTACCCCTTGGTATAACCTGCTTGTGATATGCACACTCTCCATCCTGTGCTGCGCCGTAGTGCTGTGGAGACGGCGGAAGGAATAACGCCATGAGAAAAAAGTCAACTCTCATCATCTGGGTCATCTTGTTTGTGTCCGCTGCCGGATGGGGCTATGCCGGGCTGCAGCTCCTGAAGGGCAGCCAGGCCGAGCAGGCGGCGCTGAGGGAATGGGACAGGAGGCATCCGGTTTTCCAGGATGCCTTCCTGGCCGGCGCCTCTCCGGACGAGCAGGGGAATCCTCTGCCCCAGTCCGGCGTTATTGAGACAGCCGCGGCGCCGGCTTCGTCCTCTCCTGCCGCTGAGGGGCGGGAGGGGGAGCCTGTGCTGGGTGTGCTTCATTTTCCCAAGACGGACAGGCGCGTTCCTTTTTTTGCAGGCATCGGGGCGGATATTCTGAAAATAGGGGCGGGACTTGACCCGCACGGGGCTCTCCCGGGGGAGCCGGGGAACAGTGTGATCAGCGGACATCGGGATACGGTGTTCCGAGTGTTGAACCAAACGGAGCCGGGTGATGAGATTCGAGTGGAAACCGGGACGGGGATGTATACGTATACAGTAGAGACAGTGGAGGTGGTCCAGGAAACGGCAGCGTATTCCTTCCCCGAGGAGGAGTTTTCGGTCCTGCGGCTTATCACCTGTTACCCGTTCTATTACGTCGGCCCGGCGCCGGAGCGGTTCATTGTTACCGCCCGCTTGAGTCCACGGAAGAATTAATGCTGTTTTGAACTCCCGGTGACTATTTAAAATGTCGAAAAAGGTGTAAAATAGATATATAAGCGCTTTCTTGGATATGGGGGTGATCCGGTCATGAAGATGATATGCAGATGTTCCGGAGAGGTACAGGAATTAAGAAACAAGCTTCATTTGCCGGATGGAGTAATCCTGGAGCAGTTCGCGTTTAAGGACGGGGACCGGGAGTTAAGCCGGGAGGAGGCAGTCCGTTTCCTGGACTTCATCCGTAAGGAATTGGAGAAACAATAACCAGAATGCCGGTCCGATTAGGGCCGGATATTTTTTTGGGGGAAAACTCAAAAAACACTTGCATAAAAATACATGTCGGTGTATATTTATATACAGAAAGACGGATTGAGGAAGTGAACGCAGGTGAAGATAGCCCTTCAGGTTGGAGTTCCAGAGCAGGAAGAGCTGGCAGCGTTTTTCAGCAGCCTCACCGGGCAGCCCCAAGACGGGTGGAATGAGCAGGATGCGGAAACCGCCGGTATGATCGCCGCTTATGATTGCGGCCATCTGGTTGGAATCGGCAGCCGGATCGAAGGTCCCGGCCATGTGCAGGATCTGGAGATCTATATCGCCCCCGGATATGAGCGCCGCGGAATCGGTGAGCATATGAAGAAGCTGATGCTCCCCCGGGATCATACGTTGGGTAATGCCGGTTAAGTCAAAACAGAGCAGCGTGTTTTACGGTTTTTCGTCAAATTGAGGAGCGAATGGCCGATTTTATCCATAGAAAGTCCCACCCGATCATTTGCCAACTAGAGGCGCGAGTGATCGAGGGTGGGATTTTTTCTTGTATGGGGAGGCTGGGATGCCGGTGCGGCGCAGATCCCTTGGTTGCGGGACGTTGGGGATGCCGGTGCGGTAAGGATTCCGTGGGTGTGAACGCTAACGGAAGCTACGGCCCTTGTTTGGGCGAAAACCGGTGGTTTGGAATTCTAACGGCGCCCAGAGACCTTATTGGCGGAAAAGTCCCCCCGTTTCCCTGGATTTCTGGTGAATAACGGCGCTCACCGCCGTTAGAATTCCGGAGGGTATGTTTTCGGGCAAATAGCGTCTCACACTGCCGTTAGAATGTTGCTCCATCCCCGCATCCAACTAACCGCCCACGGCCAACCTTACACCAACCGCAAATGCGGCGGTTGTACAGCCTTCGGTTCGGTTTCCTCCTGCACCGGAATCACAATGGTGATGCATGTGCCGCCTTGGGGGAGGGGCGTTACGTCGAAGGAGCCTTGCAAAAGCAGCACCCGGCCCTTCATTTGCTCCAAACCAATCCCCGATTCCCCGATTTTGCGCGTTTCCTTCGTTTCTACTCCGATGCCAACCCCATTATCCTCATACACCAGCAGATACCGGTCTCCCTCCATGGAAAAATGAAAGCTGACCACAGTTGCTTCGGAATGCTTCTTGGCATTGTTCAACAGCTCCTGCACAATCCGCAGGATATGCTTCTTGGTGGCCGGCGTTTCCTGTTCCACCCGCTCAACACCATCCTCCGCGTCGAACAGGATCTTGAAGGGGGTAGTGTAGGTTTCTTTCTCCAGGTACTGATTCAAGGTACGCACCAGCCCGATCTCCCGGAGGAGATGGGGGTTCAGCTCGAAGCAGCTTTGGCGCAGGCTGGCGTTGATCAAGTCCACAAACTTCAAGATGTTATCCAGATTTTGCTTCTCCTCCGGGTTCATGGCGAACCGCTCCATCAGAGCGGCGAAGCGCCGTTTCAGAAAGAATAAATCCTGCATGGTGGTATCATGGAGATCTGCTGCGATACGGATCCTCTCCTCTTCCTGCAATTCGAACATCACCTTGCGAAACCACTGGAACTCCTCGGCTGACGCACTATTGGAAAACTTGGTGGACAAGTCCTGAAGCTGGTTGGTCAACGTCCGAATCAGATGGACATTCTCCATACACACCTCCAGATAGGAGGTGATCAGCCCCAGCCAGTGGCGCTCCTCCTTGCTAAGCAGCACATTGGTGCGTTTGCGTGTCATCACCAGATAGCTGGTGCTTTCCTCCGTATGGCTGATCTCCTTGCAGGTATACCGGTCATTCTGAAGGAGCGTCCCTGCAGCAAGCAGCTCCTTCACCTGGACTTCGTCCACCTCTCCGGCAGACAGAATCTCGACACTGTCCGGATAACGGAATACTATAGCGCCGCCACGGACCTCCAAGGTTTGGACCATATCATTCAGGAAAATATCCTTCAAGTCCCGCATGGTAGAAACGGTACTCAGGTTTTTGGAGATTTTCTTCAGCGACGTTTTGAGCATGGCTCGCCGGGGGAAGAACAGCGTCTCTAGCCGGGTGACAAGGTTTTCTGTGAAATAGAGCATAAACGAAAGCGTAAGGACACAAGAAAAAAAGAGGAAAATCACTTGCTCCTTTTGGACGATGCGGTAAAAGGACAAGGTGAATAAACCGGTTAATAATGCGGATGGAACCACAGCGAGAATACAGCCGAATAGAAAACGGCGTAATACAAGGCCGATGTCATAGAGCTGATCAGACGCAATCAGGTAAGCAAAGGACGCGGGAAAGAATAATAGGAACCAACTGGTGTATACGGCGTCGATGACATCGTCTTTATTTAAAATTTGGGGGAGAAAAGACAATAAAGTAATGGGAAGAAATGAAAAAAGCAGAGAGAACCAAATAGTCTTGATTATGGAGGTCAGATTATCTCCTGTATGTCGATATTTTAGAAACAGATAGACCAGTAAAGCAATATTCCCCAGAAGGGTAATCGTAAAGAACCCAAGGGTTATATTCCCACTAAAGCTGTACATGATATAGAACCACTCGTTATCAAAAAAATAGGAGAGCTTGGCGAAGACCAAAATTACAATAAAGGGGTACAAAATCCGGTTTATTTTAAAAAGAATGGGGGGCAGCGGAACGCTCCCTTTCTCCTTGAAGAAAATAAACAGAAATTGCATAAAACAGATTGGAAGGATCATCATGAAAATATTTATTGTTGTATTGCCTAAAAGATCATGGCGGATCGAAGCCCCTTGACTCAGAAAAATTACACCGCCCGTCAGAAAAACAGCTGTCAGAACCTGGGCCGATGAAGAATTGGCCATCTTCCTCCAGATGATTCCTGCTAATAATAAGCTGATCATTCCGCTAACAAGCGGCGAAAGGTCGTAAAAGCGCGGTCTCACATTCGTATAATTAAATTCCAGAAAGTCAAGTCCTCTTTGAATTTGGATGGTTTGAGCTTGCTCAATACTATGCCATTTTTGAATAATCCTGTTTTGATCCGGGGGGTGGGAATTCACAGATATAATAACATCTCCTGGCAACAAGTTTCCTTCCGCATGACCCTTTTTTCCGACACTTGTAACTACCCATTGTTGATTATTATCTTTCTCCACTACAATTCCTAAATAAGGACTGGAAAAAGTAATATAGACAAACCAGAGTTGGAGGGTGACAAAAAGTGATAAAACAAGCAATTTAATCAAACGTTTGGACAAAATCCCCACCATCCTCGATTCTCAAAGTCGCAGTATTCTGATATTATTAAATAGTGTAATATTGCCAAAAAAATATAATCAGAGGGGTGTAATAGTAATCATGGTAGCAATTCAAATTACATCATTTTTGCCCCAGTTGGTTCGCTTGAAAAAGATTGAAAAATTTTCTGTGAATATTAGCACAATGATGGAATCGCTCTCAATCAAAGAAGTGGAGGCAGTGGGGAAGGCGTTAGAAATCAATGCGCTTAAGACAAAGGAAGAAAAAATGGATCCTTGGATTTAAGTTTTATTTCCAAGTATAATTCTACCAAATGAAGGAGAAAAAGTACATCCGCTAGATTGCGGGTGTGCTTTTTTTGTCTGCCTTCTTGCGGAATTTGTGGTAATGGAGGATTATTTTGTTTTACCGATCTTCGCCCTACTCCTTGCTGGATCTGATTTCGTACAATGGAACTGGAAAATGGCCGGAGGAGGAAGGGAAGATGGAAGGGAAGCTCCCATTATTTATAGTGACAGGGGCCAGCGGGTCGGGGAAGTCGTATGTGATTCCGGAGCTGCGGAAAGTGCTGCCGGGGTTTGAAATTTTTGATCTGGATTGGTTGAGCCCTTTTACAGGCGATGATTGGCAGAAGCTGCGCAATATCTGGTTGCGCGTGGCGCGCGGTATTGCCGCTGGCGGAAGGTTGACCGTGCTTTGCGGAACGATGATGCCCAAGGATGTGGAGCTGTGTGTGGATTATTCCTGCTTCAGCAAGATCTATTACCTCAATTTGCATTGCCATGACCACATCCGCGAAGAAAGACTGCGCGCCAGGAAATGGGAAGAGGGTTTGATTATGGAACACAACACCTTCGCTGCCTGGTTGCTCGAACATGCGGACAGCGATTACGATCCGCCGATGCCAACCATTGACACCTCGGATACGGAAACGCCGGAGGTAGCTCTTCGGATTAAGGAATGGGTGTATGACCATCTGGTTAAGGAGAGTTTCATTCATGTTATTTAACGAAATTTAACGATTATTAATGTATATGTATTGCAATCATTAACAAACGTGATATAATGTGAATAGCTGATGATGAGTCGACCATGATCAGTCAACCTATTCAGGCGGTGATCCCATGTTTATTGAAGAACGCCATCAGGAAATTCTTAAGCTATTGGAATCCAAAGGTAGGATTAGCATTGCTGATATTCAGGATGGCTTTCAGGTATCGGTGGATTCTGCCAGACGGGATCTGCGGATTCTGGAGGAAAAAGGTCTGCTGAAGCGGACACATGGCGGGGCTATTCCTCTGCAAAAGGTGGGACTTCAACCGCCCGCCAATTGGACGGTGCGGGAAATCGAGGAGATTGACCCTCACTATGATGCCATTGCCAAACGGGCATGTACCTTCATCCAGGCGAATCATATTATCTTTTTGACCAGTGCTTCCGTAGGGTTTCTGATGCTGAAATACCTGCCCAGGGAAATTCCCTTCACGGTGGTTACCAATTCCATCATTATTGCCGATGAGCTGCGTACCCGGGAGAATGTGGACGTGTACATCGCCGGAGGCAAGCTGAGAGCAAGAGGCAATTGCCGTGATGCGTTGGCCATTGATTTTGTGCGGAGGATGAACTTCGATCTGAACTTCATTACCGGTGCAGGCTTCTCGGCCAAAAGCGGGCTCACCAACGGCACCTCCGAGGTTGCCGCCTTCCAGCAGGCAGTGATTGAAAACAGCAGACGGAATATTGCGCTTATGCCCCACAATAAAGTGGGCTTTGAAGGCTTCCTGAAGGTGGCCGAACCTTCCCAATTCGATACTCTTATCACGGACTGGGACGCGGTGGAGGAGGAGTTGGCCCGTATTCAGGACACGGGTGTAGACGTGCTGGTGGTGGAGCAGGAGGATCTGAATCCGGCTTAGGATTTTTACACAATTCATACGAGGATGGTATGACGTTCAATGTCATACCATTTTTTTATGTAATCATTTCTGTGTAAACAAAAAACAGTAACCAACCGATGAAGCATTATACAATTTCCACCATTTTTCTGTGCCCGGCATAAATTATCCTTCAATCAGTCATTTCACATAGTAAAGGAAGTGTCGAGATGTTTTTTAAGAAGCTGAAAAAGCAGAGTAAACAGGAACAGGCTCTTGCCCTGGACGACCCGCAGTCTATTCTTATAAGCATGAAAAGCCTTCTTGCGGACGAACCATGCGAAATCACGGACGGAGCACTGGTTCTGCCGGAATGGCGGATTTCCATCCGCCCGGAGATCGCCCAACTGAAGGAACAAACTGCAGTGCTTGATTTTTATGTGGATTCCCCCGATTGGGACCGCCGTCTGTTCGAATGTTCCGCGGCACTGGGCAGTGACCGGAAGCAGGCGCTGGGTATGGCTCAGGGAAGCTTCCTGTTCGGCATGCTGGATGGCATCCGTGCGATGGTTAAGGATAACCCCTCCGCCCAACTGGAAACCGTATTCGCAGGTATCCCGCACCGCTGGGTAATGTACCAGAGCAATGTTGTGGGTATGGGGGACACTCCGCAGGAGCATGAGGCTTCAACCCTGTGGAAGCTCCTCCGGGAAGGAATTGCCGAGCGGATCGGCAACCAGAAGATCTGCTGCATCAAGGTCTATGGTGCCAAAAACGGCGACAGTATCACTGGCGAATGCAGGATTAATAACATTGTGAGTCCCGAGCTGAGCGGGATGGTGGCGGACTATGTCCGGGAGTGGAACACGAAGGGGTTTGGCTCGCAAAAGCAGTTCTTCTTCCTTAAACAGGAGGAAGAAACCTATACGCCCTATCCTTATTCCGAAGAACAGCTGGCGCGCTTCACCCGCCAGGCTATCGGGTTATACGGTGCCTGTGTGGAGCAGGGGAGCTATGAGGATTATTATGACACCCTGCTAAACCACTTGGACGATCACCATCTGGCCGAAGAGCTGTACAGCTTTCTGCCGGAAATGTGCGCTGAACATGCCTTCACAAGCTTGAGCTATCCGGAATCCTTCAGCATCCATCGGGGGGAATCCGATATTACAGTTTACAAAAGCCAGCTAGCCAGTTATTATCCGATCCAACATGCGCTGCTTCAAGAGTTGGGTACCGACGAATTTTCCAATGAGTTATATAAGGCTTTTATTGCTGTCAGCTCCATATATAACGTAATCTGCAGTGCCAAGGAGCAGGGAGCGGATTTATTGGCATCAGGCGGCCGGATTTACGTTTCCTGCGGGTTTTCAGACCATTACCTTGTACGGTAACATGAATCATTCCCGGTTCGGATGGACTGAGAAGGCAAACCATGCATAGGGAGACGAAGCCGCAACTGCACAGTTGCGGTTTTTTAAATAAAGACCTGTATGGCAACACGGGCAAACATGTGTTAACATGAACTGCATTAGCAACTTTTTCAAGCGGCTAATCATAAGAAGCCATTAATCTGGGGAGCTGATCGAAACATGACTGAACTGAAATCCAAGGTTCTGGAGATTCTGAACGAGGACGCCCGCCGGGCGCCGGAACTTATCGCGACCATGCTGGGGGCGCCGCATGAGGAGGTGCTGACGGCCATCGCGGAGCTGGAAGCGGAGAAGGTCATTGTCAAGTACGCGCCCGTTGTGAATTGGAGCAAGGTGGAGGATGACAAGGTAACCGCGCTGATTGAGGTGCAAATCACACCGGAGCGGGGCAGAGGCTTCGATGCCATTGCCGAGCGGATTTACCTG
>JAEWMH010000042.1 GCA_023393235.1 Bacillota bacterium
GCCTTTGTGACCCCCATCACAAAGCCGCTCCCTCCCTCAGCTTATACTGACCTCATCAACCAACCGATAGGAGGAACTTCACAATGAGTTCTTTTGCCGCTATAATCAACGCCCCTGACTACCCGCCGCGTGTCCGCCACCAAGCCATTTTTGAATGCTTCGACGGTTTGGATGCCGGAGAAGTCATGCTGTTGGTCAACGACCATGAGCCACGGCCGCTGTATTACCAGTTCCAGGCTGAACGTCCCGGAGACTTCGCTTGGGAATACGTTGAGGAAGGCCCGGAGATCTACCGGGTAGCCATTACCAAGCTGAACTAAGGGAGCTGAAGGCCATGTTCTTCTGGAAGTCCAAAAAAACCGAAGAGCTCCCGCAGCTGAACCGCGTTGAGCTGGATGTGCGTGAGGAGCTGCGCAATAAACGCGACCCTTTTGCCATCATCATGAAAGCCGTCAAGGATCTGGGCAAGCAGGATATGCTCGTGCTCCACGCAACACTGAAGCCGGTGCCGCTCCTGGGGCTCATGAAGCTGAAGGGATACGTCTCCTCCACCTCCAGAGCGGGGCATGAGCATTGGATCACCACCTTTGTCCGTAAGGAATACGCCGCTGTGCTGGAGGGTGAGCAGGATGAGCTTCCGGAAACCGGAGCCGGCGGGCATGAAGAGGCCCACGAAGGCTGTCCTGCTTCCACAGACAGTCTGCCTGACGAAACCGGGGGTTCCCCCCGCTCCATCCATCTGGATAACCGGGGATTGGAGCCGCCCAAGCCGATGATCCGCACCATGGACGCTCTGGAAAAAGCACGGCCCGGGGATACCATTACCATTCATAATGACCGGGTGCCCGCCTTTTTGCTGGAGGAAATCAAAACCCTGGGTTACCCCCATGAGATTGAGCCCCAGCCTGACGGCAGCGCCATTGTTACCATCCACAAACAATAATCCCGCGCATCAGGAGGTGCAAGACCTGTGATATCCAATCCGTCCGCCGCCGGCCCGTCCCGGCTCCCTCTGCGGTTTCTCTTAACCGGCATTGCTATGTTTCTTCTGTTCCAAATCGCATCCGTTGCAACCGGAGCCGGCTGGACGGGGCTGTCCCCGCGGAATCCGGAGGGCTGGTCTGCCGCACACCTGATGCTGCTGGGCTTCGCCGCCATGATCGCCATGGGGGCGGTTTATCAGCTGATATTCGTCGTCGTCCAGCACAGCATTTACAGCGAGAGGCTGGGAAAATGGCATTACACCTTTTTCCTCACCGGCCTCTCCGGTTTGACGGTAGGCTTTTTCCTGGGAAACGTGGCCCTGATCGCCCTGTTTGCCACCATTGCTTTTACCGGCATTATTCTGTTCGTATGGAACATTGCCGCCACACTGATTACGGTCAAAATGTGGAACCCTATAACCCTCAGCGCCTTGGCAGCTGTGACCTTCCTTTTTTTCACCGGACTGACAGGCTTGGGTATGGGCTTGAACTTCCGTTTTGCGTTCCTGGGTATGAGCCATGACCAATGGCTGGGGGCCCACCTGTGGTTCGGACTGTTTGGCTGGTTTGGGCTCCTGATCACCGGCTTCAGCTACAAAATGCTGCCCATGTTCTTCCTGTCCCACGGACATAATGAAAAGCCTGCACGCCTTACCCTTATCCTCTGGAGTGCGGCGGTGGTGACCGGAGCGGTCTCCTCCCTGCTGGGCCTGTCCAAATGGATGCAGTGGATCGCCCTCGTTCTGTTGACGCTGGCCTTGGCGGCCTATTGTGTGCAGATTCATTTTATTATCCGGAAAAAGCATAAAAAAACACCCGGCTACGGCATTCTGGTGGCGGTGTGGTCCACCTATCTGCTGACTGGCGCGGCACTGGCCTTTGTGGCATTCGCCATCTGGAATCCGGCTGTTCTGTCCGAGCAATCCGTCTACGCCTTCGTCATTTCCTTGTACCTGTGGAACTGGCTGGCTCCCGTGATTCTCGGGTATATGTCCAAGATTGTTCCGTTCCTCTGGTGGACGCTGAAATACGGGGACAAGGTCGGCAAGGAAAAAACGCCGGTGATGGCCGATCTGGTGAAGGAAAACCATGTAAAGGTACTCCTATCCCTTTGGCTGGCCGCTGCTTTAGCTCTGCTTGGCTGTACTGCCGTCGGCTCCGAGCTGGCCGTTCAAATTGCCGCAGGTGTATGGTCCGTGCTGTCCCTGGGATATATGCTGCTCCTGGCGCGGGTATTTACCAAATAAATGATTCATCATCTTAACCTTAAGGAGGGTTTACAAATGACATCGATGGAAACGCTAGAAGAGACGCTTCGCACCGTTTATGATCCGGAGCTTGGCGTGAACGTGCTGGATTTGGGCCTGATCTATGACTTAAAGCAGGATGAGGCAGGTGTGGTCCATATCCAGATGACCCTGACCACCCAAGGCTGCCCGCTGCATGATACCATCGTAGGCGGCGTGCGCAATGCCGTATCCCGTTTGCCCGGGGTAACGGACGTAAATGTAGAACTCGTCTGGTCACCAGCCTGGACACCTGATAAAATGAAACCGGAAGCAAAACAACAACTCGGTTTCTAGGGGACCTAAGGAGTGTTCATGCGTAATGGAAACGTCTCGCCGCAAGCTGGCCGATGTGCCGCTGTTCCGTGGATTGGATGACGCCGAGCTGCGTCTGTTGGATGAGCTGTTGATCCCCCGGTTTTTCAAGAAAAAATCGATTATCTTCCACGAGGGCAGTGACAGGGAAAGCATTTATATCATCCAGGAGGGGCTGGTCAAAGCCTTCAAAACGGATGCGGAGGGACACGAGCAGATCGTGAATTTTTTGGGGCCCGGCAGTATGTTCCCGCATACCGGGTTCTTTTTGCTATCTACCTACCCTGCTACAACGGAGGCCGTGATGGATACCCGGGTATTGGCCATGCCCCTGTCCTCCTTCGAGCAGGTCATTGCCTCTACCCCAGCTATGGCAATCAAGGTACTGCGGGTGATGAGCCAGACCATCCAGGAGCTGCAGACCAAACTCCAGGAGCTGACGGGCCAGGACATCCAAGTGCGGCTGACCTCCTTCCTGTTCGGCATTGCCATGAAGCAGGGAGCGGAGCATCCCGATGGAAGCATCCGTGTCTCCCTGCCGGTAACCCATCAGGAGCTGGCCAATACCATTGGCACCACCCGGGAAACCGTCACACGGCTTCTTGCCCAGCTTAAAAAAGAAGGGCTGCTGGAGGCCGACCGCAAGGGTTTCCTGCTGCCCGATCCGGAGGCGCTGCGGCAATGGGGCAGGCCTGACCGGGAAAAGTAGAAATTTATCCGGCTTGTGACCCGAATCACAAAGCCGGAGCCCCCAATAGCGTACATTCTAGTTATCAGGCTGCCTCATATGCAGGCGGCATTGGGAAGGATGTGCCGAATCATGAAACCCATAATCCTATTTCTTGCCGCGGGACTGCTGCTTATGTCGGTGGGACTGTACACCATTGTCGGCGGGCCCGGACTGTCCGCAGACCCGGACACCACTGATTCATCCCAGCAAGTTGAACCTGCCCAGGTGAACCAGCCTCCGGTAGAGCCGGTAATCCGCCGTGAGGGCAAGGATGTTTATATCGAAATGACTACGCAGGTAACCAATGTAGAAATCTCCAAGGGTGTGACCTACAACGCCTGGACCTTCAACGGAACGGTTCCCGGCCCGGTGCTCCGGGTGAAGCAGGGCGACATGCTCCACCTGACTCTGAAAAATCTGGACCCGTCCTTGGCCCACTCCATGGATTATCATGCGGTACATGCCGCGCCCAGCTCCAAGTTTGTGGATGTGATGCCCGGGGAAACCGGCAGCTTCTCCTACCCCGCCAATAATCCCGGCGTGTTCATGTACCACTGCGGCACCAAGCCGGTGCTGGCCCATATCGCCAACGGCATGTACGGAACCATTATCGTGGAACCTGCCGACGGCTATCCGACGGACCAGGAGATCGACCGCTCATACACGATCGTACAAAGTGAGTTCTACAAAGAGCATGACTTCGAGGATATGCAGGACGGAGAACCTTCTTACGTGGTATTCAACGGCAATGACTACGGGCTGATGGAAAAGCCCTTCCTGGCCAAGGTAGGTGACAAGGTCCGCTTCTATGTCTCCAACGCCGGACCCAATGAGGTTTCCTCCTTCCACATCGTCGGCACCATGTTCGACACCGTCTACCTGGACGGCAACCCGCGGAACATCCAATACGGCATGCAAACCGTGATGCTTCCCGCCAGCGGCGGAGCTGTCGTTGAGGTAACCGTAACCGAAGAAGGGGATTACCCCATCGTAACCCACCAGTTCAACCATGCCTCCAAAGGAGCCGTAGCCACCCTCCGGGTCACCAAGGACGGCCAGGACAATGGTATGCCGGCTATGGGACATTGACGAAAAAACCTGCCTAGATTAGCGCAAAAGGCCAGGCCCTGAAAGTAAGGGTCTGGCCTTTTTTGGGATTAGTTTTAGGGCTGGGGCTGCTCTTTAACCTTGATGGTTTTAACAGGCTACTGCACCCTATGAACCCCAACTGCCCCTAATGCCGACCCGATAATCCGGAAGGGCACGGTCGTTTCCTTCACGAC
>JAEWMH010000174.1 GCA_023393235.1 Bacillota bacterium
CTTGTCATTTCGTTTGGATTATTCTCTTACAGCTGCTTAAAGTCTGCGATAGCGGCTTCCACGGAACCGATCTTCACCAGCTCATTATGATCGCCGGCTACCCGCTTGATTTGGTTAGCCTGAATACCGGAATTCAGCTCAATCATGTACTTGGCTTTGAAGGCGGTATTGGTATAGATGCCCATAACCTCCTGCAGCAGCGGAACCACGTCGGCGGAAACGGTTTTGGCGTCCTTGCCGTCTACAATAAGCGCATATTCCTTCGTATTTACCTTTTGGATAGCTTCCTTCAGCTGGCGGATAATTTCGGCAGCGTCCTCTACCTTAATAAAGCCGGAAGCCCGAGAAATAATGGTTTTTTCGGAAGTATTCAGCGTAACTCCGTAATTCTGGTTGGACATTAATGATCTCTCCGTTCTGGATTATTATGGTGTGAATTAGGGCAATTTTCTACAATATATACCAAATTATTTGAAAAATCAAGCAGTATATTATCGAATTATGTAAGTATTTGAATATATATCAATGGAAAAAAGCCCCGAAGCCGTTAAGTTCCGGGACTTGTGAAGATTGTCATACCTAAAACAAGTCTTCCAGGACCTTACTGCTCAAAGTTCACCGGCGCTGAAGGTATCCCCGCCCTCAATCGTGCCGTTTTCGTAGCCCTTCTGGAACCAGCGCTTGCGCTGCTCCGAGGTGCCGTGGGTGAAGCTGTCCGGGACCGCATAACCCTGGGCTTGCTTCTGCAGGGTATCATCGCCGATGGCATTGGCCGCCGTCAGCGCCTCATCAATGTCCCCCGTCTCCAGCACCTCCATATCCTCCGCGTGATGGGCCCATACCCCGGCGAAGTAGTCTGCCTGCAGCTCCATTTTGACCTGCATCCGGTTATATTCGGTTTCATTCAGCTTCTGGCGCAGGGCGTCCATCTGGGCTGAGGTGCCCAGGAGAGTCTGCACATGGTGCCCGACCTCATGGGCCACCACATAAGCCATGGCGAAATCGCCGGGGGCCTTAAAGGTCCGCCGCAGCTCATCATAGAAGCTCAGGTCTATGTACAGCTTTTGATCACCCGGGCAGTAGAAGGGCCCCACCGCCGAGGTAGCCCGGCCGCAAGCCGAGCTTACGCTTCCGCTGTACAGCACCAGCACCGGGTCCTTGTATTGCATTCCCCGCTCCCGGAACAGCTCCTCCCAGACCTCCTCCGTGTCGGCCAGAACCACAGAAACAAATTGGGCCAGCTCCTCCTCCTGGGCCGTGCCCTGATAAGCCGATTGCTGGCTGGAGCCGCCGGTCAGATTGCCCAGGATATCCGCAGGGTTTCCGCCCAGCAGGGTTACCAGGAGCAATATCAGAATCCCGCCGATTCCGCCTCCCACCAGCTTCCCTCCGCCCATTCCACGCCGGTCCTCCACATTGGCACTGCCTCTTCTTCCGCTCCATTTCATTATGCTTCCTCCTTTACGCTTTCTGTCGGTATCACATCTTTACCCGGCAGCGGTTGCAGGTAAGCATACGGACAAACTGAAAACCGCCAGGACACTGTCCTGACGGCAATAAGCTGATGGGGTCCGCATAAGGTCAAGGCACCCTCCAACCGCTTTTTCCACTAAACCCGGCTCTTCGCTTTCCGCTGGAAGGCCAAAAACAGGTCTGTTGTCAGCTTGGGCACAAGGCCGATGACCACATAGAACAGGAAGAGCTCCCAATAGGTCGTATCGCGAATCCGGATAAACCGGGTTATCTGCATCAGAGGCTTCACTCCGAAGGCGAAGGCGGCGCACAGCAGGAGCATGTATAAGTAGTAGTTTTTGTGGCGGTGAACCGTCCACTGATACATGAGCATGTAGGATACCGGGATGAGTGAAGCATCCAGCCCGAAGCTGGCTGTCGGAAACGGCAGCAGCACGAAGGGATACACCCACATGGCATGGGAGGTGCCGTACAAATCGCAATACAGCGCCACCGTATGCACCCCTAGTCCATAAAAAAGAACCTGCAGGAGACGCTGCCGGTCCAACCTCCAAAACAGCACCAGGAGGGGAATCAGCACAATCCCTGCCAAAACCCAGAACTGCCAGGTAAACAAGGAATAAGTACTCCAGTAGATGCTCCAGTTATATGTGAAGGCAGACAATTGATCGGATAATTCCCGGACAAGCTGCTCCTGTTCCGCACTCATGGGATATCACTCCTTTTCAGGAATACTATCCCCATCCCGCTGCAAAATATCCATTCCCCGGCCACACCGCATAAGCTTGGTGTTTCCGCGGGCCAGCTAGTATACTGGAGGAAATGATTGCATTCTTTTTCCACGGGGGAATATCCATGTTTTCCATTATGCTGGTGGAGGATGACGATAAAATCCGCACCATTGTGGCCGATACGCTGCGCAAGTGGCAGTTCCAGGTGTTTGAGGTAACAGCCTATGACCAGGTGCTGGCGGAGTTCAACCGGCTGGGCCCGCAGCTGGTGCTGCTGGACGTCAATTTACCTGTACTGGACGGCTACCACTGGTGCCAGCAGATTAGAGCCGCCTCCAAGGTGCCGATTTTGTTCCTCTCCTCCCGCAACCAGAATATGGACATGATCATGGCCATGAATATGGGAGCGGATGACTTTGTCCAGAAGCCCTTCGATCTGGGGGTGCTGGTGGCCAAGGTGAACGCTCTGCTGCGGCGCAATTATCTGTACCACGAGGAAAGCGTACAGCTGGCCCACCGGGGGCTAACCCTGAATGTGGCAAACTCCACGCTGCACTATGAAGGGACAAGCACGGAGCTGTCCCGCAATGAGTTCATCATCATGCAGCTGTTTATGCGCAGCATCGGCAAAATTGTGTCCCGGGAGGAGCTGATGCAGACCCTTTGGCGGGAAGAGCAGTTCGTGGATGACAATACCCTCACCGTCAATGTCAACCGCCTGCGGCGCAAGCTGGCTCAATTGGGGATGGAGGATCTGATCACCACCCGCAAAGGAATGGGGTATATCGCCGAATGAAGCTGTGGCGGTTCTTCAAATATGAGCTGCCGTACCTGGCTGTGTTCCTGGCCGGATACGGTATTATGGTGGCAGTGATGGCCGCCGACCCTGCAGCACGCCTGCGCGGGGAAACCGCCTTGTACGGGCTGGCGCTGCTGGTGCTCTTGTGGAGCTGTTTTTTCATCCGCCGGTATGTCCTGACCCTGCAGGCCGCCAGGCAGCTGCACGAACCGGAAGCCTCCGCCCTGTCCCTGGAGGCGGAGCTGTGCCGGGAGGCGCTCGATGCCCAGGAGAAAGCGAATATACGCACACTCAATGAAGTCCGGGCCCGCCAGCATGATCATTACAATTACATCGTCTCTTGGTTCCATGAGGTCAAAACCCCCATTTCCGTGCTGCGGCTCCTGCAGCAGACCGGCATGGACCCGAAAAGCCTCGAGGAGGAGATTTCCCGGATTGAGCATTATGTGGACCAGGCGCTCTATTATGCCAAGCTGGACAGCTTTAATCAGGATTATGAGCTGGTGAATTCCGATCTGGAGAAGCTGGTGAAGGAACTGGTGAAAAGCCATGCGAAAACCTTCATCTCCCGGAAGCTGCAGCTCCGCCTGGACCTGGCCCCAATCACTGTCCAAAGCGATGCCAAATGGTTGTCGTTTATCCTGAACCAGCTTTTGACCAACAGTCTGAAGTACACGGCAGCGCAGGGGGAAATCTCCATTGCCCTCACGGCCACCCCACAGGAGAAGCTGCTGATTCTCCGGGACAACGGCATCGGCATCGAGCCGAAGGATCTGCCCCGGGTGTTCAACCGCGGCTTCACCGGGACCAACGGGAGGGCCTACGCTCATTCCACCGGCATGGGCTTGTATCTGGCCCAGGAGCTGTCCAGGAAGCTGGGGCATTATATTACCTGTGAATCGGAGGTTGGCCGGTATACGGAGATGACCGTTCATTTCCCCCGCAATTATGACGCCTATCTGGATACCGTAGCACCAACAAAGCCCTGATAAACCGCCGGCAGACGGTCTATCAGGGCTTCTTATTGGTTTAACGCTGGTTGACGATCCGGTAATAGAGACTCGCGGAGGACAGGTAAAAGAACAGATAAACCAGCCCGTATATGCCCAGAATGACCAGGACAATCCCGGGGAGATCAGGGAAATCCTGAAGCGACTCCAGCATGTAATACCGGATGACCAGCCAGCTGAACACCACGGCCAGAAACAGCGGAGGGGCGAAAATAAACACCAGCTGCTTGCGGATGGCGCTCCGTATCCGGCTGTTGTCCACGCCTAGCTTGCGGAGGATGTCATATTGCCGCTTTTCTTCTGCCGCCACCTTCAGCTGGCGGAAGTACACGACGCTGGCCAGGGCGAATACGGCGATCAGAGCCAGGAAGGCCGCCGCGAACAGGAGTAGTGACGAGCTCTCAATCTGGATGGAATAGACATCCGCATAGGAGGAGTAATACCATCCGGGCCGGGCTCCTTCCCCTGCTATCCGGTACACCTCCGCCGACAAGGTCTCCGCATGCTCCGGGTCCTTGATCTGGTACAGCTCCAGCACAACAGCTTCACCCGCCGGACGGGCCTGTTCGAACGCTTCATCGGAGACTACGATGACGGCAGGCTTCTTTTCCATGGAATGGCCCGGAATGGTAGCCCAGCCGAGCAAGGCGTAATCCTTCATCTCGGCCAGCCGGAGTTTGACCCGGGAAGATATCCCCACCACAAACTCCGGCCGTGCTTCCGGCGGATAGGTCATGGCCAGGTCCGTGCCTTGGGACAGGGAAACCGCCTCCTCCCCCCGGAGCTGCACCCGCACATCATCCCCACGCCAGGACACCAGGCTGTTATAATCCCTTGCCGGCATCAGGTAAACCGGTTCTTCGTAATATTGCGGATTCTCGAATGCCACGCTCCGGTCCGTCAAGGCCTGGGTGCGGACCACCTCCAGCCTGCGGTAATCCTTCACCGGATGCTCCGACGCTTCAATGGTGCTGCGGATGACCGCGCTGGCCCTCTCTCCTGGATATTCGAAGGCAATGCCGTTGGGCACATTCATCCGCACGGCGTCGAATTGCACCCGGTAGTTCACCACCACAAAGCAGGTCAGCAGAATAATAGCCGCCCCTGCCAGCGTGATAAAGGTGAGATTGGAGGTGTTCCCCCGCACCTGAAAGCGGAGGGAGGATGACCACAGCATGGTATTACCCTCATAATAGCGCCTCCTGCGAGAAATCACGCCCAAGATCCACCCGGAGAACTGCCGGAAGAACAGGTAGGTTCCTCCGATTATCCCCACTGCCGTCAGAATCATACTAGCCGTAGCATGCTCCCGCCAAAGGGTGGAATTCACTCCCCGGCTCAGCACAAACACCGCCTCCCCCAGCAGAAGAACGGCCAGCAGCGCAAGGACAGGGGATGGCCGGACGGGCTTCTCCGCTGTTTCCCCGGCGTGGAACAGCTCCACCAGCTGCACCCGCCGGATGGCGATATGGCTCTGGAAAGCAATGATCACGGACAGCAGCAGGAACAGCGCCACTGTAGTGCCGATGGCCTGCAGCGGGAAGGAGAAGGACACGGTCTGGTCGTACTGCATCAGCTTCATCAGCAGCATGCCGAAAAGCTTGGAGAGAAATCCCCCCAGCAGGATTCCTGCCGAAAGGGAGATGCCGCTCAGAATCAAGGTTTCATAGAAAACCATCCAGGTAATCTGCCTCTCCGACAGCCCCAGGAGCAGATACAGGCCGAATTCCCGCTGCCGCTGCCGCATGAAGAAGGAGTTGGCATACAGAATAAACACAATAATGAACACAAATACCACGACGGAGGCAATCATGATGCCGTTCTGAAAGTTGCCCCGGTTCTTGACCATGTCCAGAATATCCGGATTAAACATCAACGCCGAAAACGTAAAATGGATGATGACCCCTATGATCATGGAAACCAGATAAATGGTATACAAGCGGAAATTCCGGCGGACATTGCGCAGAGTCAGGTCGAAGAGCTTCATCCCGCCTGTCCTCCCAGCATGCTCTGAGTGTCCAGAATCCGTTCATAGAAGGTCTTCCGGCTCTGCCCGCCGGCATACAATTCATTGACGACCGAGCCGTCCCGCAGGAAAATAACCCGCTGGCAATAGCTGGCCGCGTAGCTGTCATGGGTCACCATGAGAATGGTGGTGCCGAAGGCGCCGTTGAGCTGGGCCAATTGCTCCAGCAGCTGGGTGGCCGAGCGTGAATCCAGAGCCCCCGTAGGCTCGTCGGCGAACACAATGTCCGGCTTGGTGATGAGAGCCCGTGCCGAGGAGGCCCGCTGCTTTTGGCCGCCGGATATCTCATGGGGATACCGCTCCAGCACCTCTCCGATCTGAAGCGCCGACACCAAGGGACCCAGCCGGGCCTCCATCTCTCCGGTTTTGAATCCGCGCAGGGATAAGGGAAGGAGAATATTCTCCTTGACCGTCAAGGTATCCAACAGATTGTAATCCTGAAAAATAAAGCCTACATGCTCCTGGCGGAACCGCCGAAGCTCATTTTTGTTCAAATCCAGCAGGGATTGCTCCTTCACCCAGACCTCTCCGCCGGAGAAGCGGTCAATGGTGGAGAGCACATTCATCAGTGTGGACTTGCCCGATCCGGACGGTCCCATCACGGCGGTAAACTCCCCGGCGGTGATGGTCAGGTCCAGGTTCCTCAACACCGGCGTATTTCCGTAATACTTAGTCAAGTTTTTGGTGCGGATTACAGGTTCCATGGCGCTTCCTCCTATTCTGATACCTACTATAGCCGGAAGGCGGATTTCTAACCATGCTTTTAGGACAGCGGAAGGTGACAGTTTCGTCATCTTGGGGGCAGAACACGGGGCAGTGGAAATTTAGGAAGGTATTCAGCTGTGCAAAAGAGGAATTTAACAGCGTACGCCGAAATAATGGATATGATTCCAATTTTAAACAATATACCCCTCATACGGCCTCTCAAAAATAATATTCTCGTCCTTCTATTTATCGGATTCTTATTCAGTTTACGGATGGTATGGGGAAACGTCTTCCCTTCTTCGGAACAAACCTCCGCCGTAAATGGCCTATTGGACCTGCGGGGGCGCAATCTGGAGCAAGCCCATACCTTAACGCTGGGTGGCGAATGGCAGCTTTATCCGGGAAGGTTTGTGTATCAGGAGGAGCTTCCCCAGCTGGAGTCCGGGTTCCGGCCAATCCAGGTACCTGGAAACTGGAGCAGCCTCGTGTCGGATCCGTCCGGCCGCGCTTACGGATA
>JAEWMH010000073.1 GCA_023393235.1 Bacillota bacterium
GGTTAGAGGCGCACGGCAGAAATCAGACCCTACGGTTGGCATCCTCTGCCAGCTCCGTTCCCAAGTCGCGCTCTCCTTCTTCGGCTCCGCCCGCGACCCGGTACATGACCTTCCCAAAGCGATCCTCGTTGCCCGGGACTCTCCAGCACAGGGAAGGGATGCTCTCCAGACTCAGTACCAAGGGATGAAGCCCCATCCGGCTGAGCAATCCTGCGGCCGTGTAGGCAAACACCGTTTTGCCGGCTCCCCCTGTGGAGGAATACACCCCCAGAACAAAGGTTTCTTCCCCACCAGGCTCCCTGGCACCGGAATGATTGCCCGATAAGTGGAGTATGGCATCCAGCAGACGGTTTAGAGGCTGATACTTATCCAGGAATTCCGTTTCCAGGAATCCGGTGGAAGTCTCCTCCTCCTCCCCCAGCATTGCGATGGGGCATTCCTTCTGCTGCAAGAGCGCCTGCCAACCGGCTGCAGGGTTGCCGGTGTCCAGGAGCAGCACCTCCGGCTTGTCCTTTTCTTCCAGCATTTTCTGGCAATAGTCCACGCTTGTGTACCAGACCATATGCACTAGCGTCCGGTATTCGGATAATCGCACATAAGCAAGTAGCCGTTCCGTGTATTCCTTGTCCAGCGACAGAAGGCCCACGGCACATTTTTTCAAATGCTACACCTCCCGTGAAAACTTGTCCGGACAGCACAAAAAAAACACTGCCGGCGTAAAAAACCAAACGCCAGCGGTGCTTCCGCATCTCGTTATGTATTAGGTTATTACGAGTATATAGCACAGAGATACAGGAATGCAACCCCTTTTTTTCCAGCTGCTCGGTGGAGCTTAGCGGTGCTGCTTGCCTGCTGCTCGGAGCCGCCGCCATAAGGACGTCCGTTTGCCGGGATGGCCGCATTGGTCGAGTATCATCCCGGTAATGGGCGACAATGCCGCGCTTAACACCGGTTGAACAGCAGGCTGGTCCGCAAGCAGCTTCCCTTGCCAGAGTGCAGCCAACACGGTTGGCGACGGAATTTCGGGGATTTGGCAGAGCGGCCGTCCTGGCAAGGACTCCAGCCATTCCTGCTGGCCCTTGAAGCTGACCGCTTTGTTGGCGATAATCTCCACCTTGCAGCTCTTCTGCTTCAGCTTGTCCAGCCGGCTCCAATTCCATGCGGCTTCCCCTCTGCTCAGCTGCAAGGGGGATGGACCGCAAACCAGAAGGATCAGATCGGCTTGCGCCAGCACAGCTTCATGGGCAGGGTTCGTCCATGCGGACCCGATGTCCAGAATAGCAACCGGCCGGTTAAGCCGTTCCATAAGCTTTTCTGCATAGTCGCTATCCCACTTTTCCAGCGGACGGTCAGGTGCAAGCGGCGCCCATTCCGAATATCCGGCAGTCCATGGTTTACCTGCATCACCGCTGTCTGTTCCGAAACAAACGCTTTCTGTCCAATACCTGTATCCCTTGGGCATGTGCCGGTCTCCCAGCAGAACGTGGTACAGATCGGGAGCTGCTCCCGGCAATTCCAGCAGGGTATGGGGCAGGGCCAGGGTATGCAGGCAGCGCGCCATCGCCAGAGCCACAAAGGTAGCACCGCTGCCGCCGGTTAAACCACCCACTACGATCCGCATTACAGAAGTAGATACCGTGTTTGCCGCAGTCATACCTTGCGCCAGCTGCGGCTTTTCCTCTGCTGCCGGAGTCCCCCGCGTCAGTATCGCGCGCAGTGCCGCCTCCACCTCCCCGGCCCGCTGGAAACGCTTGGCCGGCTCGTCCTCCAGAAGCTTGGCGATAAGTGCCTGTGCCTGTGACGGCACCTCATCCGGGAGTTCACCCCTGACTCCATCATGCAGCTGTCCGCTTCTACCCTCCAGCAGAAAATGCAGCACCGCTCCAAGCGCATACAGGTCGGTTCGGGCGTCCGTCTGCCGGCCCACCAGCTGCTCAGGTGAGGCAAAACCCAAGGTTCCCAGGCGGACGGTATCCGCCTCAGCCCCTTGGCTGTAATGGCGGGCTGTGCCAAAATCGATAAGCCGGACCCGCCCGTTCCCGTCAAGCATCACATTGGAGGGCTTCAAGTCCCGGTGGATAATGGGAATCGGCCGCCCTTCATGCAAATAAGCTAGCACCTGGCATAATTCCATGCCGATGCCCGCCGTTTGCGTCCAGCTTAACGGCCCCTTCTCCCGCAGAAGCTGAAGCAGCGTTTGGCCCTGGATAAAATCCATAACGAGATAGCAGACACCCTGATCATTGGCCGGGATAAAATCGGTTACGGCAGCTAACCCGGGATGGCTGCATTCTGCCAGCATCAGGGCCTCTTTGGCCAAAAGCTCCCGTTGGGCCGGACCAGGCCTCAGCTCCTTGACAGCCCATTTTTTGCCGGGCAGCCGCTCATCTTCGGCCAGATACACCCGCCCCATGCCGCCCTGACCCAGCAGCCCGAGAATCCGGTAGCGGTTCTCCAGCAGTCTGCCAGCTTGCAACAATTCGGAGGTTTCCTTCACAGTCCCACCCCTTGCAAAAAGGTAATGGTCCTGATTATAGCCTCCCTTGGTGCAAATTGGCAACGGGAATTTACCAAGATAGGTAAAAGGGGGAGTTCTCGGTAATTACACACTACCCTTCCCGCCTACACTACCGTTATCCCCCTTCGTTTCTCAACGGAACTCAGAGACTCTTAGACGCCAATTTCAGATTACCCAGCATCCTAACGGAACTCAGAAGCTCTTAGAGGACGATTGGCAGCTGTTTTTCCCCTAAATGTAACTCTAACAGTCGCATAGTTCCGTTACCATGAGAATTTCGTTTATTTTTGCTTCTAAGAGCCTCTCAGTTCCGTTACAGCTGCTTCGCCACCTTCTCCCCCCCTCCCGCTCCGTCATTTCAACAAATCAAATGCCTATCGCACCATACTCCGCTAATTAGCCTTATTGCACCATCAGCCACTGACCAATTTTCTACACTGCACCATACTCCACCAACCAAACACCCGCGCTACTCCATCTTCTTCCGATCATCACCCTCTGCACCCCACTACTTAATGTTATATATATTTAATTCCATTAATAATAAATCCAATAAAAAGCCTGCAGCCGGCCCAAACCCTCTGCAAGCTCCACTATTATAATGCCTTGACCCATGGACGCCCATGGCTCCATTCAATATCCACATCCAGATCGTATGCCCTTTTAAGCAATTCAGGCGTCAGCACCTCTTTTTTGGGCCCTGCAGCCACCAACTGGCCGTTTTCAATCAGCGCCACATGGGTGAAGGCCGGGATAATCTCCTCCAGATGATGCGTAACATAGACCATCATACGTGAGGATGACCCCTCCGCTCCCAGTTCCCCGATATCCTGCAGCAGCTTCTCCCGTTCGTACAGGTCCAGCCCTGAGCACATCTCGTCCATTACCAGAAGTGCCGGGTTAGCCATCAACGCCCGGGCCAGCACCACCTTTTTTCGTTCGCCTTGTGACAGCGTACCGAAGGGCTGGTCCTTCAGATGATGCAGCCGTACCCGCCGGAGTAGCTCCTCCGCCTTTTCGATGACCGCCGGGTCAATGGTTTGGTAGAACCGCAAAAATGCGTATTCGCCCGTGGCCACCACTTCCCACACCGGGTCCTTCAAGGCCAAACGCTCAATCAGCGATTGGCTGATATAGCCGATTTCCTTCCGGACCTCCCGGATATCCACCTGCCCGTAGCGGTGACCCAGCACCTGAACCTTACCTGAGCTGGGGAATTGATAGCCCGTCATCAGCTCCAGCAGCGTGGTTTTTCCCGATCCGTTACGGCCAAGAATAACCCAATGCTGTCCCTTTTCCATCACAAGATTGATATTGTCCAGTATGGTCCGTTTATTGCGGATAAATGTGATCTCTTCCATCCTGATCATGGTTGTTCTCCTCTCTATCTCAAACTTGGTCCTGGCCGCAGGCCGGATAAGTTTCGAGAGCCTCGAATTTGGCAAGCCAAATTGAAGGCCATTTTCTCTCAAACTTGGTCCTGGCCAGACCGGGTGCGTTTCGTGCCTATTCCCTACCCGCATTCTCCGGCAATCCGCCGCAGGACGTCCTCCGGCACCGGGCCGGTATGGATGCGGGTGCCCTCCGGCCTGTAAGGATATAAGGCCTGAAACATCTGCGACCGGGCCACCATGCTGGAGGAATGCAGGTAGATCTCCCGGGCAAACAACGACCGCCGCACCATTTCCTTGGCCAGCTCCAGCCCGTTCATTTGGTCAAACCCCATATCATGGTCCAGAGACAGCAGCCCCACCTCTTCCAGCTCCAAAAGAAGCAGGCATTCCTCCCCCGTCCGGGCAAGCGTGAAGCCCTGAGGCCGTGGCCGGGCATCATCCATATACACATGGATCATGGTAAATCTCCTTCCATCATCAGCTGCTTAACCAAGGCCAGTTCCTGCCGGTGTGTGCCGTCAGCCCCGGACTCCGTTTCCAATACCCCGGGCAGGTCCATCCGGCCAAAATAGGAGAAAAACCGCCGAAACTCCTCCGCGCCGATATGGCCGCCCCCGATGGGAGCATGCCTGTCCTTGCCCGAGCCGGAGGGATAGCGGGAGTCGTTCAGGTGGATCGCCTTCAGGCCGTCGAAATAACCCAGGGCTTCTCCCTTTGTAGTCCAATCCTCCATGTAACCCGGTCTCCAAACCCCGCTGGCGAACAAATGGCACGTATCCAGACAAAACCCGATTTTATCCGGATAATCGGACAGCCTGCGGATCTGGCACAGTTCCTCCAGGGTCGTCCCCATATTGCCGCCTTCACCCGCCAGATTCTCCAGCAGAAACAATGTGTTCCCTTCCCACCGGGCCAAAACCTCATTTATACATTGTAGTATATTTTGGTAGTCTTGTAACGCGTTAATCTGCTTGCCCTTGCCAAAGTGGACGATGATTCCGAGACTCCCGCAATCCTCCGCAATCTCCAAATCATTATAAAGTGAGCGCACAGTTACATCCCGGAGCTCCCCGGGCGGAACCGCCAGATTGACCGGATAGGGGGTATGGGCGATGGAGACAAGACCATGCTCCCGGCAAAACGCGGCACACGCGGCGGCATCCTTGCGGTCCCAGCTTTTTAACGTCAAGCTGCGGGGGTTCTTGGGGAAATATTGATAGGACTGCGCTCCCAAGGCGACAGCAGTTTTGGCGGCTTGCAGGTAGCCGCGGCGGATACTGATATGGCAGCCGATCTTCATGGCACCCTCCCCTCCCATTCTTTGTTAATGTTGGCATCTCGGACAGGAGAATGACTTCTTCGAGGCAAAATCCACCCGGGCAATGGGCGTTCCGCACCGGACACAGGGCTCACCTTCCCGGTCATATACCCGGCACAGCGGGTCAAAGCCGCCGGTCAGCGTATCACCTTGGAACAAAGGAACATCCATATACCCGCCGTGGGAGGCGGCTTCTGACAAAGTGGACCGCATGGCATGGAACAGCCTGGCCAGTTCCTCCTCCGGGAGGCTCTCCAGCCTGCGCTGGGGCAGAATCCCCGCAGTGAAGCAGATTTCATCCGAATAGCAGTTCCCGATTCCTGACAGCACGGATTGGTCCACAAGGGCAGTTTTCAGATACCCCCGCTTTTTGCCGAGAAGACTCTGGAAATCCCGTTCCGTAAACGCCGGATCAAAGGGCTCCGGACCCAGCTTCTGCAGCAGACGGGAAGCCTCCTCCTCCTGATACAGATGGAGATAGCCCAGCCGCAGTCCGATAAAGTAAAGACGATGCTCGCCAAAAGCCAGCTCCACCTGAACCGTCCGGTCCGGACGCTCCTCCGGTGTTCCCCATACCATTGCTCCGCCCAGCATCAGATGAAGCACCAGCACCCGGTTTTGCTCCATATGAAAAAGAAGATGCTTGGCCCGCCGGGAAATCCCCCGGACCCGCACCCCCACCACCGCCGCGGAAAACTCCTCCACGGGCACATTAATGGATTTCTCTCTTCCGATCTGCACACCGGTGACCACTTTCCCCTCAATTCTCGGAATCAACAGCTGGCGATAGGTTTCCATCTCAGGCAGCTCAGGCATGTTTAACCTCCGTGGGATGTTTTGCCAATATATTTCATTAGCATGCTCCACACAGCGGGCTTTATTCCTCCGGCCTGATTAGGCCTCCGCCTGTTCCTCACCAGCGTAAAGGGTTTGCGGCCCCGACCGCTGCAGCTTCTTGCGCAGCCGCTCCGTCCGTTTTTTCAGCTCCTTGGCCATTTCTCCTGCCTTATCCGGCTTACCGGCCTTATCTGCGGCCCCCGCCAGCTCCAGAAGCTCCTCCTCCAAGGGGATCACCCCAGGCTTTCTTCGGGAAGCCTTGGCCCTTCCGGAGGCCCGCTTCGAGGCAGCCTGCAGCAGCCGGTGCTTTTCCTCTGCCCATAGAAGGGCTTCATCCGCATAAAGCAAAGCATCCTCGTAGCTTTTTTGGCGGTGCTCGCAATACATAGCCATCTCGATATAGGGAATAAGCGACGGTCCCAAAGAGGTTGGCGTTTCCTTGCCGCTGGCGATGGCCTTGCACCACAGAGCAGTTGCCTGCTCCCATTGCCCGTTTTGTTTGTAATAAGCCGCCAGGGGAGTGGCCAGGTACTGGTAAGCAGCGCCTTTTTCTCCACCCGACATCACACCAAGATACAGTTGGTCCATGGTCACCCCCGCCAGCTGGGAGCAGCCCATCCGGGAAAGCCACAGACCGTAGCGGAACTGCTCCTCCGGGACCCGGTTCAGAGCGTTGTAATCGCCCTTCAGCGCCTTCGCAAACAGCAACGCCAGTCCGGCCAAGGAGAGAATATCCAAGCCGTTATGGAGGAAAACAGGGGCGATGGAATCAGGCTTCTTTTCCGCCAGATACAGAAAGTACAGCGCCGGGGCCATCGAACCGGGCACATCGTCCTCCCTTACAAAATCCAGTTGCGTCTCCTCTACCTTCCCCAGCTTGCAGGAGGGCAGCGTATGCCGCCACAGGCTTCGGGATGCATACAGGAAATCCAGATGGAAAGGCTCCGGGTCCGGCGACCGCATCCGGTGCATGACGAAGCGTGTTTGCAGCAGCGGCCAGTCGAAGGACTTGCCGTTATAGGAAACCATAAAGCGGAAGCACTCCAGCCTTTTCTTCAAGTAGCTGAGCATCGCCAGCTCCTCTGCCGGATTGCGGATAAACAGCTGCTCCACAATAAAGGTTTCCTTTTGCCAATAACCCAGTCCCACCATAAAGGCAACATTGCCGGCGCCATGCCCCAGACCCGTTGTTTCCGTATCGAAGAATACCATATCCTGTGCCGAGACCGGTTGCCCTTCTGCATCCTTGGCGAACGCCCCTAACTCACCGGCACAGCCATACAAGTCGGCCAGCCTGCAGGAGCCGTGCACATAGTCAGCGGAATAGTGGAGCTTGCGGCGGATAAAATCCCCCTCCTGGGTATGGACCAGCACCGCCTCCAGCCGGTCCCATTGGGCGCCTAGAGACTCCTCCCATTCCTCCTGCGGAGCTTCAACTGCCTCCACCATCTGGTTGGCCGCATCCGCTTCTGTTCCCGTTTCTAACGGGCCCAAAGGCTCCTCCGCAAAAGCAGAAGGCTCCTCCAGCTGTTCCCCGTCCAAAACACGGCTTGCGTCTGTTTCCGTCTCGGAGGTTTGTCCCTGACTTGGGCTCTGACCCACATAACGCCGTAACCGGTCCTTCAATCCACTCATACGCCGCCTTCTTCCCCTTTCTCATGGGAATCCAAAAGCTGGCCCAGCAGCTCTCCCGCCAATTGTTTGCCCAATAACCCCACCTCTTCAATCGGCCCCACACAGGCCGGACAGCCGCTCATACAGCCGCAGCGCTGAATGGTGTCCCTCGCCTGGCGCAGGAGCTGTCCATGCACCTCGTACAGCCGTTCACTTAGCCCGATACCACCGGGATAACGGTCATACAGGAAGATGGTCGGTTGTTTGTTATGGATGGCTCTCACCTGGGGCACCACCCGGATGTCCGAGGGGTCGCACATGAGATAAAGCGGCGCCAGCGAAACCAGAATATTCGCCACTCCCAGCAGCGCAAACTGCAGGTCATGGGCGTTTCTCCCCTTCAGAACATCCTCATCCACCGAAAACCAGTAAGAATTGGTGTGCAGCTCCTCCTCCGGCAGATGAATGGGACCGGAGCCGATATTTTCATGGGTGCGTAGCTTGATTTTCTTGAAAATAGTGGCCTTGGCATTCACCGTAACCTCGCCGAATTGGCGGACCAGCCCCTCCGAACGCTCCTCCTTGTGGACCTGGAGCACCTTCAGCTGCACAGCCAGGTTGGCATCAGTGAAATAATCCACGCTGACCTCCCGGACATAGGCCTTCTTTTCCTCATAATCCAGCTTCTCCACCTGGTACTGGACACCCTCGTGAATATAGATGGCCTCCTCATGCAGCAGAGTCATGGCGCCGAACCGGTCCATCTCCCCGATTACCTTGCTCCCAAAGGTCATATCGATGATGACCACATTCTCCTGTGCTGCCGAACGCAAGGAAATGTCATGGGCCGGGAAGGACTGCTCCATCCAGTACCACCGCCGGTCCACCTTATGCAGAATCCGCTCCTCCACCAGGAATTCCAGAATATCCGCCAAGGCTTCCTCTCCGAAGAATTCCCCCTCCTCAAAAGGCAGCTCATATGCCGCACATTTAATGTGGTCAACTAAAATCACCAGATTATCCGGCGAGATCAAGGCCCGTTCAGGCGGTCTTTCGAAGAAATACTTGGGATTATCAATAATGTATTGATCCAGCGGATTGCTGCTGGCTACCAGCACGGTGACAGAGCTTTCCTGCCTGCGTCCCGCCCGCCCGGATTGCTGCCAGGTGCTGGCGATGGTGCCGGGATAACCGTTCATCACACAGGCCTGCAGCTGCCCAATGTCGATCCCCAGCTCCAGGGCATTGGTGCTGACCACACCGCGGATTTCCCCGTTGCGTAAGCCCCGCTCGATCTCTCTGCGCTGCTTGGGCAGATAACCGCCCCGGTAGCCCCGGATGGACTTGGTTCCCAGCTCATGGGCTACCAGATCCTGCAGGTACGTGAGCAGAATCTCCACCCGCACCCGGCTTCTGGCAAAAACAATGGTTTGCACCCCATGCTTCAGAAGCGCCGCCGCCACCTTTTGGGTTTCCAGCACGCTGCTCCGGCGGATGCCAAGCTGCTGGTTAACCACGGGAGGATTGTAAAACACAAAATGCTTTTCCCCTGCGGGCGCCCCGTTATTGTCGATAAGAGCCATACTCTCCCCGATAAGCCGCTCCGCGTGCTCCTTCGGGTTCTCGATGGTAGCCGAAGCACAGATAAACTGAGGTTGGGAGCCATAGAACCGGCAAATTCGCTTGAGACGCCGGATCACATTGGCCACATGGCTGCCGAACACTCCCCGGTAGGAATGGACCTCATCGATGACCACATATTTCAGGTTCTCGAAGAGCTTCACCCACTTGGTATGATGGGGCAAAATAGCGGAATGCAGCATATCCGGGTTGGTCACCACAATATGCCCCGCATTGCGGATGGCCGTACGGGCCGCCGGTGAGGTATCCCCGTCATAGGTGTGGGCCTTCAGGTCCACCTCCATGCTGTCCACCAGCTCCTTCAGCTCCGCCACCTGGTCCTGGGCCAGCGCTTTGGTGGGAAATAAATATAATGCCCGTGCACTATCGTCGGACAGAATCCGGTTCAGCACCGGGAGATTGTAGCAAAAGGTTTTGCCGGAGGCGGTAGGCGTAACAGCCACCACATGCTGACCGTCCAGAACAGCCTGGAAGGCATCCGCCTGGTGGCGGTACAGACCCAGGATGCCCCGTTCCTGCAGCGCCTGGCGCAGCTTCGGGTGAATCAATTCCGGAAACGGCGCATAGACCGCATCCCGGGGAGGAATCGTGCGCCAGTGGGTAATATTGCGGGCAATCTCCGGCGTCCGCCGCAATAATTCTATGGTTTCCTCAACGGATGAGGCTTTGCCAGTTAACGGATTCATTTCCCAAACACACCTTCCTCATAAACACTGCGAGAGATGCTTCCATTGTACAGAATATACGTTCGGTGGGCAATCGGTTTTGTCATTTTCCTGCACAGTCCTACGCCAAATAGGCTCTTCCGCATAGACCGGGGCCTACAAAAGAGCCTTGAATCGCCGAACTCCGCTAATTCCGGACTGCAGCACTCAAGTAAACACGAATTGGTAAGAGGGCTGTCATTTCCTGCGCTTGCCCGGGTAATAACGGTTATGAGTTGGAGCCTTGCCAGTTTGTAAATTGCAGAATCCGTTTCTGTCCGCCCCCGGCAACAGGAGGGTTATAGTTGATCACAATATGAGGTGAGCCGGGATTGGACTGCTGGTACTGGGAGGATGTATAGCTTCCGCCTATGCTGGCCCCTCCAAAATACAGATTATTATTAAAATATCTGTCTGATCGGAAGGTGAGATTTCCCAAACACCCTACCGTTTGTTTGACATTCATATTATTGACATGATCACCAAACTCAATATTGCCCAACGTCAGCATTGCCCCATTCGTAAGGGTTAATCCGCCGCTATTGATGACCCCGTTGAATTTGATGGTGCCGGAGCTGAGAACCGATCCTCCCACCACCATTTTGTCTGTGTTGCCGCTGACGGTAAACATCCCTTCACTGGCATTAGGGTTATTAATATAGATGGAGCCGTCTACAGTCAAAGCATAACCGTTGCTGTTAATGCCGTTGGAGATAATCAGCGCCTTCTTTGTGGAGATATCCTTATGAATCCAGGTGTTGTTAACCTTGGAAAATTCGATTTTCCCATCGGCAATAAGGGAGCCCATAATCTCTATCTTATCGTTGATCTGGCCGAAGGTAAGATCGGATTGGGAGTATATGGAGCCTCCGGTATAGATACTTTTAATCGTCCGGTTAAAGTCAATATAGCTTTTGGCGAAAATAGATCCGGATACATCCAGCCCGAAGTTATCATTGGTGGCACGTATGCTGCCGCCTGCTGCCAACTCACCCTTGATGGTGACAATATCGTTGCGCTTTTCAATCGTAATATCACCGGGGGTGATAATGCTGGCATTGATGGTGACGGAGCCGTTGACATCCCGAACTTTGATGTTATTGCCGCTGCACTCCAATATATCGGGGTATGCCTTACAAACCGCATTCACATTGGAATTGGCCTGCACATCTACCGCTTGCCCCACCGTCTGGTTTTTCATCAATGAAGCGAAGGTTTTGGTAAATTCCTCGCGGAAGTTAGGATACGGATGCAGGAAGCCGGTATTTTCCTTAAAAGATCCCTGCTGGTAGCCGTTGAGGTTATATTGGGAAACCACGTCCTTTCCGAACACTCCCGGGACAGAATCATTGCCTTGCTGTGCTAAATAATTCATGGTTAAAACTCGTTTGCGGTTCAGAATCCCGGAGCCGGTATCTCCCTTAGATTTCAATTCAGGGCCGGCAACAGAAACCTCAAGCAGATCTGTGTTCATATAAGGAATTTTATTAACCCCATTAATTATCTCTCCAACTTGCAAGGGATTAAGCTCCATATCCTGCCCATAAAAAGCCTCCTCCATCACTCTCTTGACGATGGCCATGCCGGATTCGGCGGCGTATTGGGCTTGTTCGGTCCGTTCCCCTTTTTTGTTATTCACATTGCCTTGGCTGAGGCTTAACAGCAAGGGAGCGGAAATGGCAGACAACAGAAAAACCAGAAACAAAACCAACAACAGGGTATTCCCCTTTTCATTCTGCATACGGGACATTAGTCCTTTCATTTTTCCTTTCCTCCCTTACTATTTTCCTATACAATGAAGATATTCTAGGATACGGGCTGGTGCTTTTTACATGCTGAGAAGGTTAAATTCCCGCGGGCTGACCCTGATTGAAGTGCTTGCTTCCGCCGCCATTCTGGCGTTTGTTGTGCTTCTGTTCAGCCTCTTGTTCACACAAGGCTACCGCAATTCCAAAACAGAGGAAAACCGGGACCAATCGGTCACCATTGCCCGAAGCGTCATGGAGATGATCAAAACCAATCTTCCTTCTCCCACTGCCAGCGTTTCCTTCAATGGTACACCGATCAACCTGACCGCCATCCGCAATGCCAACGCCGCAACGGCCACTGCTGCTTCCTTCAACACCCAATATCCCGGCAGCACAGACGGCACCTATGCCATTGTAGTAACAGCAGATCCGGTACCAGAAAGCGTGACAGTAGAAAGCAAGGTTTTTCCCTTAAACCAATATTTCCGCAAGGTAAAGGTCCATGTTACGGAAACCACGTTCCAATCGGAGTATACGCTGGAAAGCTACCTGGAGTATAACAAGGTGAACAAGGAATGATACCATTGAGAAGAGCCGTTTTTCCCAATCAAAAAGGAGTTACCCTGATCGAGCTGCTTGTAGCCATCTCTATCGCCTCTATTATTGTCGGGGTTATCTCGGCAGCCATTTATTCCTCCATCACTGGCTTTAACCATTTGACCGAAAAACAATCTGTCCAAGAGCAAGCCCGGCTTGTTACCGAGCAGGTTGCCGCCACCGTCAGGAAAAAGGCTTTTAGCTCGATTAAGCTGATAGACGGCAATACGCTGGAATTCAAGAACTCAGACGCCGATTACACCAGCTTTAAATACGAAGGAAATAAGATCACCATGACTACCCTGAACAACGGAAACCAACAGGTGATGGAATTGGCCCGAGGTGTAACGGCCATGCCCTTTTCGGTCACAAAACCCGGTCAGGAGCATGAAATAAAAGTCAACCTGGTGTTCGGCGGTAAAGATATTGAGTCATACACCTATAATTCCACTGTATATACAAAAAACTGGTCCGAATAAGCTCCGGACCTTTTTTTGTTCCCTGCTACTTCCCAACTTGCTTCACATCAAACTGAAGCCGGGCTTCCTCTGAGGTTTTGTCCTTCAAATCCTTATTCAGCACATCTGCGTTGGTATAAAAGATGGTCCAAGCCAAAGAATAATCCCGCACATTCTTATCGGCCCAACCGCTGCGCACCATTTCAATGGCGGCCTGCATTTTATCCAAAGTGGCGGACATCTTCTCATCCTGCAGGCTCTCCGCCACCTCTTCTAGATGCTCATATTCCCCGATTACACCCTTCATGCCATCCATGTCATCGGTCTTGAAATATTGAATCATTTTGCCCAGCAGCCGGTTATGCTCCAGTGCGATATATTGATAAATCCCGCGGGTGGACGCCTGATACACATCCTCCTTGCGGTCCTTCAGGAAATCCAAATGCACCGTCCGGCTTTCATTATCCCAGCTGACCTCTGCATCGAGCATCTCCCCCACACTCCGCAGCGGTACATACACCGATCCGTCATAGATGATAGAATCCTTGCTCAGCTCGGATTCCTGTCCGTTCAGTGCCACATGAATCCGTTCGAAGAACACCTCAATGGTACGGTACTGTCCGTTCGCCCAGACTACTCCGCCGAATGTCATAACACCAATCACAATGGTTAATAGCATAAGCTTTTTTTTCATGGTTATCTCTCCTACTCTCACAAAACTGAACTCCATCCTTGTTGGCCTACTGCTGCTTATCCAACAGCTCATACAGCATCTGATCCGACCAGGTTGGGTCCGTGCGTTGGGTGCCCGGTGATACCTGCGGCCCCGGCGGCTCCTTCAGCTGATTCTGGTATGCAGCAGCGACAAAGCTGCGGACGGTGCATTTTAGCGCAAGCGGCATTGGCCCCTGTATAAACGCCGATGAAGGGCAGGGTGTGGCTTTGGGAGACGGTGAGGATGAGGTACTGGTCGGCATTGCGGAAGGTGAACCCGCAGCAGCAGACGCGGAGGTTTGGCTCAGGCTCCAGTCCACCACCTCCAACAACCGGCTTCCCTGCTGCAGCTGATGGAGAAAATCCATGGTTTGGCCGTAGGTTCCGCTTACCTCCACCTGAAAGGTCAAGGAAGCCAGCTCAGTGGCTACAGGCTGGGTCTGTCCGGCAGGTGCGGGAGTGCCCAGCGGTTGCACCGTGACACCAGAGGAAGGCTGGTTTTGCTGGATTTCGGCAGCCTTTGTAATCAAAGTTTCCAATTGTGCCTGCTTGTCGGTAACTTCTTTGAAGGTAACATAGCTGAGTTTCGTTCCTGCCTGTTCCGAAAAGCTCTGCATCAGATTCAGAATGGACGCAGTATTCTCCCGAAGCGGAACCTGCTTCAGCAGAGCCTCCACATCTGCCTCCTGAATTTTGACAGGAACAGGCGCCTTGGTTAATTGCTCCACCCGCCGGTTGGCCGCCTCCAGCTCTTCTGCAGTCCGGCTGGCTTCCGTCAACTGGGGAACATATAACACGGAAATGCTGAAGATGATGAGCAGCAATCCGAGAAGTCCTGCCAAGGCTAGCTGGATCTCAGGTCTTTTCAAAAAAGAAAAATCGTGCTGTTGAGGAACCTGGGCTTTATTTTTGGTTTTCCGCTTGTTCCTCATTATTTCTTCTCCTTCGTTAAAGGCTTGCAGGTCAGCTCTAACACAACGTCATATAAAGTAAGCACTTTGGGAGCGGGTGTTGCGCCTGCCACTGCTAGGGCCGAAGGCTCCGCCACTTTGGCATTGGCGATTTGATCCAGCTTCTTCTGGGCATCCTCCACATCCTGTCTGGTAATCGGCCCGGAGGCGGAAGGGGTTGCTACAGGCTGGGGTGTCCGGCCCGGCAGTGTAATGCCGTTTATTTCCTTGCTGATCTTCTGGCTCATCATCCAATCCAGCTGGTTGAGTAGCTCATCCGCCTCAGTGGCATCGGCAGCGGAGGTAGAAGGCTTTTGAAACATATTCACATATTGCTCAAAGGTCATGGTTTGCGTTTTATCCGAGGAAGCCGATGCAGAAGGCGAAGCCTCCGTGGTTCCGGTGGAAACAATGGTTACGGCAACCGGGTAAGCCAACTCCTTCTTCTGGACACTATTCACTGTCACATGGGCAAACAGCTCCAGCTGCTGCAAAAGCTGCATGTATTGGGCGGCATCCTTCAAATCCTTCATATCCAGATGCAGCTTGATTTTCCCCGTATTATCCGTTTCCATGGACAGAATCCGGGCCGCCGTAGGCAAGGAAGCGGTGATGCCCTGAAAAACAGGCTGCCAGTCACGGATTTCCCCTTTCAGCCCATCCACCTTGTCCTTCAAGGATTGATATTGGAGGGTTTGCTGGTCCACCACACGTTCCTTCATGAGAATGCCGGCTTGTGCCTGCTTTTCCTGGAGCAGCCGTTCATTCTTGCCCGAGGTATGGGAGGATTCGGCATAACCAATAACCAGAAGCGCGGAACTAAGCACACTGAATGCGATAATTCCGGTCAACAGCGGTTTGAGATATTGCTGGGTAAAAGGAAGCTTGGGAATCAGGTTTATGGCTTTCATCCTTGATTCCCCCTTAAGCCCAGTCCGATGGGAATTGCCAGACTGGTCACCCAGCTGTGGAGCTGGGGTTTCTCGGATTCCAGCCACCCGCTGTCCGGAGTAATCACCTGCATACCCAGGCGGTCCGACAGAAACTCCGACACTTGGGCAAGCTGCCGGATCTCCCCTGTCAGAACAACAGCTGCAAACTCCTGGGTCCGGTTATTCAGGGTGTACCGGTAGAAGTTCATCAGACGCTCCAATTCATGGGCCAATTCCACCTGAGGCTCCTGCTGCTGCATACCGTTCAGGGAATCCTGATCCTCTTGAAAACGGACAGGGACACTCCGGGTAATTTTCAGCTGGCCCTCATGAAAAATACTCATGTCAGCGGCGTCCATATTCAAATCCAAGGTTAAGATGGTTTGCTCCAGAAGCTCCGGCTCGGCTGCCTCCAGCAGCCTGTAGCTGGACAAGGCTTTGATTTCAATGCTTTTGGGGCGTAAGCCGCTTTGCCTGACCACCGTAAGATATTCATCCACCAGCTCGGAGGGAGCCGCGATCAGCATCACATCAGCCTCATCCTGCTCTTCCTCTTCCTCCTCTTCCTCAAAAACAGGCTCGTCACGGAGCAACGACTCCTGGGAGGCCCCCATTTCCATCCATGACTGCTGGGGTTGCACAGGGTCCGGGTAGGTAACCTCCTGATCCTGCTTGATGGGGACTGAAAGCGAAACGTCAGTGGTAAGGTTAACAAAATCAAAATACGGATTTTGAAACGGGAGATGAATGGTATTCTGAATTTCAAACTGGATAATCTTCCGCAGCTGTTTATCCGGAACATTGGGCAGCTTGAGAAAACGGACCATAATGGACGAGCTGGGAATGATCAGATGCACCCTGCGGGCGCGGAACTTATACAGCTGAATGGTCTGCTCCAGAATACGCTGCAATACCTCCGGCTTCTGGATTTTGCCGTCCACCACCGTGCCCTGAGGCAATGGTTCCAAAGCACCTTCAGCCAGGACTGGCTTTTTCCCGCCGGCGCTCCGGATTTCCGCAAGTTTAATATAGCTATCGGTGATTTCCAGTCCCAAGCTGGCAACACTTGGCCGTACCCATTGAAGTATGTTTTTGAAAGTAGCCATATGGGATGGAGTCACTCCTTGTTTTCGGCGTCAGGTTAATAAGTTCAGATAAGCTTGCACAAGCGGCTCTCCCCATAAGTAGGCTACACAAGCACCCATGGCCAAAAAAGGCCCGAAGGGGATAGGCTGGTCCTTCTTCATAACTCCGGTCAACAGCAGGATCAGGATAATGATTAATCCAATCACACTGCCCAAAAAAATCGTCAATAACACACCTTTCATGCCTATGTATATCCCTAACATGGCCAAGAGCTTAATATCTCCGCCGCCCATGGCTTCCTTCTTCAGCAGCCATTCCCCAAGCACCGCTGCCAGATACAGCAGCCCTCCACCCAGGAAGAAACCGCCCACATAGTCCCACCAAGGGGCATCGTGGATAACTATTCGCAGGACAATCCCTGCCGCAAGGCCAAAGACAATAATCTTGTCCGGGATCAAATAAAGACGCAAATCCGTCTGCGAAATGGCGATCAGCAGCGAAACCAGCAGCAGTCCTACCACCAGCTCCGGCACAGGGCCCAGGGTGACAGCCAACAATATGTAAATAACGGAGGTCAAAACCTCCCACAACGGATATTGAATGGAGAAAGCTTCTCCACAGTAACGGCATTTGCCTCCCGAGCGGAACCAGCTCCACACGGGGATCAAATCCAGCACCGCCAGCCGTTGTCCACAGCTGTTGCAATGGGACGGCGGCGTAACCAGGGACTGGCCCTGGGGAATCCGGGCAGCCACCACATTCAGGAAGCTGCCAACGAATAACCCCAGGATACCCATCACCGTGTAAAAATAGGGAGGCGACGCCTTAAATGCTTCAAGGAAAAGCATGGGGGGCACCTCGGTGATATTACATTATTTGTTTGGAGTAGCTTCTACATCGGATATTGTTACAGTACCATCATCAGATACAGCTACCTGAAAATATTTTCCATCTGATTTTTGTGGATAATCAGCAATTGCATGCTTATCAACTAATAATTTCATATTGATTTTATTGTACTCATTCGTGGGAGGCGTGTGTTCTATAATATACCGTTGTACAGCTTCTCTGATTACTGCTTGAGAAGCTTTATCAGAATTCTCCTTAGCCTTGCTGAAACTCCCCGTCACCGCAGCACCAGCAACCCCGGCAATGATCCCCAGAATAACTACAACCGCCATCAATTCAATCAACGTAACGCCCTTTTGGTTCTTGCCCAACCGCTTCATGAACAATTTCTTTAGCATGTAAGCTCCTCCTTATAATTTTGATTGAGACCATCTATATGTAGAAAAAAGCATAGATGACAAGTTCATTTCTGGCTTCGCCTACTTCAAGTTGCTGATTAACGTAAAGGACGGCAGCATAACGGCCAACACAATCGTCCCTACGATGAGGGCCAGAATTACGATCATAATCGGCTCCAGCATGGCTTTTAGCCGGTCCGACATCTGGTCCACATCTGCTTCATAAAAGTCCGCCACCTTGTCCAGCATGGAATCCAGCGCACCGGACTTTTCCCCCACCGCCATCATGTGCACCACCATGGGCGGGAACAGCCATGACTTGCGGAAGGGATCGGCAATGGAGCTCCCCCCCTGAACCGCCTCTCTGGCGCTCAGAATCACCTTGCCGATCACCGTGTTGCCCACTACGGAGGAAACAATGCTCAGCATTTGCAGCATAGGTACCCCTGCAGCGAATAAGGAGCAGAAGGTCCGGCTGAACCGGGACAAGGCTTGTTTGTGCAGCAGCTTGCCGAATACAGGTATTTTCAGCTTCGCATAATCGAGAGCGTACCTGCCCTTCTCATTCCGCTTCATGGCAAGGATAGCAAGAAAAGGAAGGGATAGCAGTGCGGCCGCCAGATACCAATATTCCCGGACCCAGTCCGAAATCCCGATGACAATCCGGGTCGGCAGCGGTAACGTCAAATCCATTGCCTCAAAATTGGCCACCAGCTGAGGCACAACGAACACCATCAAGATGGTCACCACGATGACTGTAAAAATGGCCATTATGATGGGATACACCATGGCGGACTTAATCTTTTCCCGGGTGTAATGCTCCTTCTCATAAAACACCGCCAGCCGGAACAGCATATCGTCCAAATTCCCGCTGGCCTCCCCCGCCTTCACCATATTGACGAATACGGTATTGAATACGGTAGGATAACGGGTAATCGCCTGGGAAAACTGGTTGCCCCGCTGCATATCATCAGCCACATTGGCCAAAATGGCGCGGAATTCCTTGCTTTCTGTCTGTTCGGACAAGGTCCGCACCGCATCCACAATGTTAATCCCCACCTTGTACAGGCTGGAGAGCTGCCTGCAAAAAATGGTGAAATGCTGTGACTTGATCCGGGGTCCTGAGCCCAGCCGGATTTCCTTGTGGAGAATGCTCTGGCTCATGTCTTCAAGCTTGGTAATGCGCAAGCCTTGAGCCCTTAACAGGGTTATGGCTGCATTGTTATGCTGGGCTTCAATCATCCCTCTGGTTTGTTTGCCGGAGCGTTCAATGGCGGTATAGCGAAATCTGGGCATTTGTTCACCTACAAATTCAGCTCACTGAAGCCAAACAGCGCTTCTTTGGCTGCTTCCGTTGTAATGACGCGCCTTTGGATCAGCTCACGAAGGGCGTTGTCCATAGTCTGCATGCCTTGAGCCTTGCCGGTTTGCATCATGGACCGCACCTGGTGCACCTTCTCCGAACGGATCAGGTTGGCTACCGCTGGGGTATTCACCAGAACCTCCATGGCAGCTACCCGTCCACTCCCGTCTGATGTAGGGAGCAAGCGCTGGGCAATGATGCCCAATAACACGGAAGCAAGCTGGATACGGATCTGCTGCTGGGAGCCCGTCGGGAATACGTCAATGATCCGGTCAATCGTTTGCGGAGCATCCGCCGTATGCAGCGTTCCGAAGACCAGGTGCCCGGTTTCCGCAGCGGTAATGGCGGTGCTGATGGTTTCCAGATCCCGCATTTCCCCCACCAGAATCACATCCGGATCCTGACGCAGAGCAGCGCGCAAACCTCTGGCGAAGGACTCCGTATCACTCCCCACCTCACGCTGGTTCACGATACTTTTTTTATGGGGATGGAGAAATTCGATAGGGTCCTCCAGGGTGATGATATGCTCTTGCCTGTAAGCATTGATATCATCAATCAGGGCGGCTAGAGTAGTAGATTTACCGCTGCCTGTGGGTCCAGTTACCAATACCAGTCCTTGAGGCTTACGGGCCAGCTCTACTGCAATACCGGGGAGCCCCAGCTCCTCCACGGACGGAATCCGGGTAGGAATCAGACGGATGGTCAGCCCTGCATAGCCTTTTTGACGGTAAAGATTGATTCTGAACCGGGAAACACCGGGAATCTCGTAGGATAAATCCAGATCCCCCTGCTCCAAAAACTCCTCATACTGCTCCCCTGTTAATAGCTCACGGGCCATAGCCAGGGTATCCTCGGGCTTGAGAACCCGGTCATCTGCGGACTGCAGCTCACCGTGAATCCGGAAGGCTACAGGCGCATTTACTGTAATATGTATGTCTGACGCGTTGCGCTGGTGTGCCAGCTTCATATAATCGACAATTGCCACCATTTAAGCCCTCCGAAACTATTATACCGAAGCCGGATTCAGACATTATTAAGAGATAATCAAGCCCGTTTTAATTTTTGTGAAAATGTCGGTTAATGTAAGCCGGCTACCCGGTAAACCTCAGCAATTGTGGTTAAGCCGGAGGCCGCCTTCTGCAACCCATCCTCAATCATCGGGATCATCCCCGCCTTCGCCGCCAAAGCTGCATACTCCGTGTCCGAACCCTTCCGCAGAATTAAGGTGCGAAGCTCGTCATTTACCGGCAGCACCTCATGGATAGCCAGTCTGCCCCGGTACCCGCTTCGGCCGCATTCTCCGCAGCCCTGCCCTCTTTTAAGGGTGGCATGGTGAATCCGGTACTCCTCCAGAACCGCCCGTTCCTCCTGGGTCGGTTCTACCTCCACCGCACATGCCGGACATACCCGCCGGACCAGCCGTTGGGCAACTACGGTATTTAAGGAGGAGGATAAGAGAAACGGTTCAATGCCCATATCGATCAAACGAGTAATGGAATTCACCGCGCTGTTGCTGTGCAGGGTGCTAAGAACCAAATGACCTGTCATGGCTCCCCGGACGGCAATTTCCGCTGTTTCCGAGTCCCGGATTTCTCCGACCATCACGATGTTGGGGTCCTGCCGCAGGATGGAGCGCAGCCCTCTGGCAAAGGTCAGCCCGGATACGGGGTTCACCGCCACCTGATTGATTCCGTTTAATTGGTACTCCACCGGGTCTTCGATGGTAATAATATTCACCTCGTCGCTGCTGAGGCGGGACAGGGTGGAATATAAGGTGGTGGTTTTGCCGCTGCCTGTGGGCCCGGAAATGAAGATAATGCCATAAGGTTTGCCGATTCCCTTCAGAAGTCGGGACATATTGGCTTGAGTAAAGCCCAGCCTGTCCAGATCCGTCAGGGCATTGCTCAGGTCGAGAATCCGCAGCACGACCTTCTCGCCATGGATGGTGGGCAATGTGGAAACCCGGATATCCACCTTGCGGAAATCCACCTCCATCTCCACTCGCCCGTCCTGGGGCAGGCGGCGCTCCGCCACGTTCAGGCTGGACATCACCTTGATGCGCGCTACAATCACATTTTGCATGTGGGGAGGCAAGGTCCGTTCCGTTCTCATCATACCGTCCACTCTGTACCGGATACGCAGACCGTCCTCCTGAGGGTCGATATGGATATCCGATGCGCCAGTCTGAACGGCTTGATAAATCAACTGGTTCACCGTCTTGACCACTGGGGAATCGGCGTCCATATTCTGCTGGATCTTGTCTTCGCCTTCCCATTGGTCGAGATTCTGCATGATCTGATCGACGGTTTCCTGCAGCCCGTAATATCTCCGGATAGCCCGGAACAGCTCGTCCTTGGACGCAATCACAGGCTCTATACGGAAGCCGGTGGTCATCCGCAGCTCATCTATGGCGTAATAATCCAGCGGGTCGGCCATGGCCACAATCAGCTTGTTACCTTCGGTCCGTAAGGGCAGCACCTGATGCTGCTCCGCAATCCGCTGAGGAATAATATTAATAATTTTGGTTTCGATCTTTTGTTTGTAAAGCTGGACATGAGGGATTCCCAACTGGACTTCCAGAACTTCGATCAGCTGCTGCTCTGTAATATAATTCCGGGAAATGAGCACATCACCCAGACGCATTTTCAGCTCTTTTTGCTCCTTCAACGCATTAAGCAGCTGCTCGTCCGTAATCAATCCCGATTCCAGGAGCAAGTCGCCGATTCTTTTGCGCAGCGCCACCCGATCCCTCCTTCGCTACCTAGGGCCTGTCCGAAAACCCGTTTGAGGGCATCTTATCCCGCCTTTTCGCCCCATGCTGCGTTACTTTTGCTTGACGTACCCCCGGTACGCCTTCACAACAGTGCCTTGCCTGGAACGAAATTTCAGGATAATCTGCTCCCCTCGGAGTCTTCAGACACACCCTAGTCAAATTGTCCTAAAAAATAAGGAGAAATGATCTATGTCTATTTAACCATCCCGCTGTCTTTTGCGTCAATATCATTTCTCACAGGATTTGGAATTTAGATGCGCTGATTCCGACATTTTTTCAATATATCGCTGCCGGATGACAAGATGCTGCAAGATTAACTTGTCAGCCTGCCGCGGGAGGCTAAAACCTGCGTTTTACAGCTACACATATTTTTCCACCACTCGAAACACTAATAAACAGCGCACAAAAAGCCCTCCCTGATTGCGGAAAGGCTCATAACTCCACAAAACCCTACGCTCTGCTTACAACAGCTTCGGCGACAGCATTGCTCAGAATCTCCACCTTGGCTCCCAGGGTGCGGAACATGCTGATCACATCCGCATAGCCCCGTTCAATATGCTCGACTCCGGAGATGAAGGTCTTCCCTTCGGCTCCGAGCCCGGCCAGAATCAGACATGTGCCGGCACGGACATCCGTCGCATGGACATGACTGCCTGTTAAGGGCTGCCCGCCCTTAATAAATGCGCTGCCGGAGCGCACCTCAATCTGGGCGCCCATTCTGCGCAGCTGGGGCACATGGCTGAAGCGTTCAGGGTAAATTTTATCCGATACGATGCTTCTTCCTTGGGCAAATAAGAGCAAGGCGGTTAACGGCTGCTGCAAATCGGTGGCAAACAAAGGATACATGCCGGTACGCATGCGGGTAGCCTTCAAGAGCCCTCCCCCATATGCGGTAATGCTGGAATCCCGCACCTCCAGCTCCAGGCCGATTTCCTTCAGCTTCGCCAGGCACGAACCAAGATGTTCCGGAATAATATCCTCGACAGTAACGGAGCCTCCATTAATCCCGGCAGCCATCAGGAAAGCTCCGGCGATCAGCCGGTCCGGAATGACGGAATAGGTGCAGCCGGAGAGCTCTCGAACTCCCTCAATGCGGATGCAATCCGTGCCCGCGCCAACAACTCTGGCCCCCATGCGGTTCAGCATATTGGCGGTATCCACCACCTCAGGGTCCCGCGCTGCATTATGAAGCTCCGTTCTTCCTTCGGCCAGCACAGCAGCCAGCATTGCATTGATGGTAGCGCCGGACGTGATGGTGTCGAAGAAGATGGACGCGCCCTTCAGCCTGGTTGCCCGGACAACATAATGATCCTCGTTCAATTCGATGGTGGCGCCTAGTGCCTTCAAGGCTTTGAGATGCTGGTCAATCGGACGGGATACAAAGTTATCCCCGCCTGGATAGCCGATTGTGACCTTCCCCGTTTTTGCCAGCAATGCGCCGACAAAATAATAGGAAGCCCGATAGGCGGAGGTTGCCTTCCGGTCGAGATCAGAGTGACGCATACCGCTTGCATCTATAAAAATATCGCCGTTCTCCCGGCTTTCCATACGGATGCCGATGGAGGCTGTTATGCTCTTGATCACTTGCATATCCAAAAGGTAAGGGATTCCTTGCAGCACAACAGGTTCGCCGGACATGCAGGCGGCTGCCAGCAAGGCCAAGGAGCTGTTCTTGGATCCCTGAATATGTACGGAACCGGACAACGGGCCGGAGGATTCTACCTGTAACCATTTCATGTGTATGTTAACTCCTGCTCCAGAATAGGCCATTATATGTTTTCACATATTTATTTATAACTTTTCACAAGGGCTTCGTCAATGAGCAATAAGCCTATTTTCATGAAAATGATGAGAAAAACTCCTGGCGCCTCCGCTCAGGTTGATTTTAGTGCCGATTCCCCTACTCCATCAAGATCCGGTAAGGGATCCGGTAGGACCAGAAATCCTCAGCCACAAACGCATTCGCGAAGATTTCCCGGGCTTCCTGCTGGAGCATTTCCGTTTCCTCTTCCCCATAGCGGGAGCTGATATGTGTCATGATCAGCACCTGCGCGCCGGCCTGCAGGGCGGTTTGGGCCGCATCCTCCGTTGTGGAGTGGTGGAACCGTGAGGCCATGTCCGCCTTGGAGCGGTCGAAGGTGGCCTCATGGACCAGCACATCGGCATTTCTCGCCAATTCGACGGCTGAATCCGTTTTGAGGGTATCCCCCAAAACCGCCACAATCCGGCCTGGTACGGCAGGACCCACCACGTCCGCGCTGTTAATGATACGGCCATCCTCCAGTGTAACGGACTTGCCCTGCTTCAAGGCTCCGTACAGCGGGCCAAAGGGGACACCCAGCTCCTTCAGTTTGGCGGCATCCAGCTTGCCTTCCTTATCCTTTTCCACAATGCGGTAGCCGAAGCTTTCAATCCGGTGGTTCAAACGTCTAGCCTCCACCCGGAACATTTCATCCTCAGCGATGATTCCTTCTTCCACAATCTCCACGATATCCAGCTCATAGGACAGCTTGGCTTGGCTTAAGGTCAACACGGTTTCCGTAAATTGCCGGAGCCCTACAGGCCCGTACAGGGTAAGTGTTCCTTCCCCTCCCTGATACGAGCGGCTGGTCAGGATGCCGGGCAGCCCATATAGATGGTCACCGTGGAGATGGGTAATGAAGATTTTGTCCGTCCGGCCCAACCGGACCGGGGATTGCAGAATTTGCTGCTGGGTGCCCTCCCCGCAATCGAACAGCCAGAACCCGCCGGTTTCATCCAGCAGGTTCAGCGCGATGGAGGTCACATTGCGGCGCCGCGAAGGCATTCCTGCCCCGGTGCCCAAAAAAACCAATTCCATACCCCACAGCTCCATTCTTATTTCCTGTATGTTTTCTAACGCTGCACTTTTTCCACGTTGAAATATTGCGCCTGGGGATGGGAGAACACCATGGCCGTTACGGATGCCTCGGGGTCCATCATACAGCCCTCCGTAAGCTCCACACCGATGTCCTCCGGCTTCATCAGCCGGAACAGCTGCTCCTGGTCCTCCAGGTTGGGGCAGGCGGGATAACCGAAGGATACCCGGATGCCCTGGTAGCGGGCGCCGAAACGCTGCTTCATGGTCATATCCGCCGGATCGGGGTATCCCCACACATCCCGCATCATTTGGTGGATACGCTCGGCGAAGGCCTCCGCCAGCTCCAGCGCTGTGGCCTGCAGGGCGTGGGAGCGCAGATAATCCCCGCTGCCCTTCCACTCTTCCGCCAGCTCCCGGACTCCCCGTCCGGTTGTGACCGTCAGGAAACCCACCGTATCCATCACGCCGCTTTCCACCGGCTTGAGGTAATCGGCCAGACACAGGTAAGGCTCCACTTCTTGTCTGGGAAATTGGAAGGTTTCCAATATTTTCCCCGTATCCGCAGGATCGTATACCAGGATGGTATCACCGTCCGATTGTGCCGGGAAAAACCGGTACATCCCCTGGACCCGGATAATGCCGTTTTTGACCGCTTCCTGCAGGATGCCGTCTACTACAGCTTTAATCTCCAGCGCCTTGGGCTCTCCGTTCTTAAGAGCCTCCTCCACAGAGCCGCGGATCCCCAAATGCCGGCCCAGCAGCATTTCGAAGTTGATATACGGCAGCAGATGGGAGATGGGATAATCCCGCAGCACATGCCGCTCCAGATCGGGCGGGAGATATACGGGAAGCTCCCTGTTAATGGTGGTGTTCCGCACACGTACGGCTTGAGGCAGCTCCTGCTCACTTTTTCCCGCCTCCGCCAATTGGGCTTCCTTGGCTTTGCGCAGCTCCTCCGCCAGAATGGCGCGTTCAGCCGAGTCACTGAGCTTGTTGGCCAGGTCCAGTCCGTCCATGGCATCCTTGGCATACAGCACCAGTCCGTCATATTCCGGGGCAATCCTGGTTTTGGTGAACTTCCGTGTGAGAGCGGCGCCTCCCACCATAATCGGCACATCGATTCCTGCGTTGCGCAAATCCTGGGCCGTGGTCACCATCTGTTGAGCCGATTTAACCAGCAGGCCGGAGAGTCCGATCACATCGGGCTTTTCCTTCCGGTACGCTTCAATCAACTGCTCCGGCGGCACCTTGATGCCCAGATTCACAATCTGGTAGCCGTTGTTGGAGAGGATGATCTCCACCAGGTTCTTGCCAATGTCATGCACGTCACCCTTAACGGTGGCCAGAATAATCTTACCCTTGACGGCAGATTCGTTCTTTTCCATAAAAGGCTCCAGATACGTAACAGAGGCCTTCATCACTTCCGCACTCTGCAGCACCTCGGCCACGATCAGCTCATTGTTATTGAACAGCCGGCCTACTTCCTCCATCCCCGCCATTAAGGGGCCATTGATAATTTCGAGGGGGCTGTAGGTTTCCATGGCTTTTTCCAGATCGGGCAGCAGCCCTTCCTTGGTGCCTTCCACCACGTAGGAAGCCAGACGCTCCTCCAACGTCATATTGGAGGATTTGACGGTTTTCTCCACTTTTTTCTCGCGGAAATAAGCCACGAAGGCTGCCAGCGTTTCATCGTTGGTGTTGAAGATCAAGTCCTCCGTCAGCTTCCGTTCTTCCTCGGGGATGGACGGATAACGCTGCAGCCGCTGGGTGTTCACAATAGCAAAATCCAGCCCTGCTTTGGTGCAGTGATAAAGATAAACGGAGTTCAAAACCTCACGGCCCGCAGGAGGAAGGGCGAAGGAAACGTTGCTGACCCCCATGATGGTTTTGGTCTCCGGGAAAGCTGCTTTGATTTTTCGGACCGTCTCAATGGTTTCGCTGGCAGACCCCAGATATTGGGCGTCGCCGGTTCCTACAGGGAACACCATGGGATCAAAAATAATATCCTCCGCGGCGATGCCGTATTTTTGCGTCAACAGCTCATATCCCCGTTTGGCTACCTGGAACCGCTTGTCGCTGGATACAGCCTGCCCGTCCTCATCAATACACATAAACACAAGCGCAGCCCCATACTGGTGGACCAGGGGAACGATTTTCTCAATCCGCTCCTCCCCTTCCTCCAGGTTAACGGAGTTGATGATGGCTTTGCCTTGGGTATATTTCAGGGCCATTTCTACCGCCTCGGCATTGGTGGTATCGATCACCACCGGAGCCTTCACCTTCTTCACCAGCTCCTGCATAAAAGACTCCACATCCGCCACTTCATCCCGCTCGGCATCCTGGAGGCTGACATCCACCACATGGGCTCCCCCCTTCACCTGGGCCCGGGCGATTTCTGCCGCTTCCTCAAACTTGCCCTCGGCGATCAGCCGCTTAAACTTGGGGGATCCCAGCACATTGGTCCGTTCCCCCACCATGTACGGCCGGTTCTCGGATTCAATGTACACGGTGTCGATACCGGATACCGCGGAAGGATGGGAGCCCGCTTGGGCACGGGGAGTATAACGGGACAATAGCTCCGCCATGGCTTTGATATGCGCGGGGGTTGTGCCGCAGCAGCCGCCGGCGATATTGATCCACCCCTGCTCGGCAAAACCGGCCATCTTCTTGGCAAGTGTATCCGGCGTTTCATGGTATTGACCATTTTCGTCAGGAAGCCCTGCGTTGGGATAGCAGCTTACGGAGCAGGAGGCGATTTGTGACAAGGTCCGAATGTGGTCCCGCATGAATTCAGGGCCTGTTGCACAGTTTAACCCGACGGATACCGGCTTCAGATGCTCCAGCGAAATATAAAAGGACTCAATGGACTGACCGGCCAGTGTGGTCCCCATGGGCTCAATGGTCCCGGAAATCATAATTGGCAGACTGACACCCAAATCCTCCATTGCCCGACGGACTCCGATGCTACCTGCTTTGACATTCAATGTATCTTGGGAGGTTTCCAGCAGGAGTGCATCTACGCCGCCTTCAATCAAAGCCCGCGCCTGTTCGTAATAGCTGTCCGTTAACTGGTCGAAGGTAACGCCTCCGGTAACCGACAGGGTTTTGGTGGTTGGCCCCAACGCACCTGCCACATACCGTGGATGTTCCGGTGTCGTATATTTTTTGGCGGATTCTACGGCAAGCCTCGCCGCCTCCAGATTCAGTTCTCTCGCCCGTGCCTCCAGGCCGTATTCTGCCAGCACCACGGAGGTGGAGCCAAAACTGTTGGTTTCAATGATATCCGCTCCGGCCTCAAAATAGGCGTCATGGATTTTCGAAATCACATCCGGCCGGGTAATGCACAGATACTCGTTGCACCCCTCCAGGTCCTCTCCCCCAAAATCCGCAGCAGTCAGATCCTCCTGTTGAATCATCGTGCCCATGGCGCCGTCCAAAATCATAATTTTTTTCTTTAACTGTGCTTCAAGCGTTGGTTTCATAATCAAGAGTCATCCCTTTCTCTGCTGCGAAGCCCGGGTCAATCCGGAACCGCCCTTATATACGTTAAAATGTGGTCAAAAACGCCAGACTCCCCAGGGGCAGCCGGCGTTTTAGAATTAAGCTTATTTAAGAAGAGAGTCAATAAGAACAATTAATTCTTCCAGATCGGCTACTTCATGGGTTGGCACAATCTCATCGGTGCGGGTGATGCTGTGGCGGTTAATCCACACATTAGGCATGCCCACCCGTCTGGAGCCCAGAATATCGGTAGTCAGCTTGTCGCCGACCATCAGCCCCTCCGTTGGATCAATGCCCAAAAGCTCTGCCGCATGCCGGAAGATGGATTCCGCCGGTTTGCCCTCCCCGAATACCCCGGAGATAACAATGTGGTCGAAGTAGCTTTCCAGATTGGCAATACCTGCGATTTTTTCCCGTTGGAGATCAGGTGCGCCATTAGTCAGCAGCAGCAGCTTTACTCTTCCCTTCAAGCCGTCCAAAAGCCGGAAGGTTTCTTCGTATACCAATGGCCGTTTTCTGCGTTCTACCGGGAAACGCTCTGCAAGCTCCTTGCCCAATGCGGGATCGTCGATACCGATTCCCAGCAAGCCCTTCGTCCAGGCTTCAATCCGGTAGGCGGGAGATTGCTGCTCCAGCTTGCGGAACATTTCATGCTCTCCTTCGGAGAAATGCGCCCAGAAGGCTTCAAACGGGTTAATCCCGATCATTTTGGTGAAAGGAAATGTCTCGTAGCTTTCATACAAGGCGCGGGCTTCCTGCCGGACAGAGGCCTCCAGCTCCGAAGCCTGGATAGCCGGATATTTCGCAGCGGCAGCCATGCAGGTGGCGTGAAACGCTTCGTTTACACTCCGGTCATCCCACAGCAGGGTATCATCCAAATCGAACAAAACAGCTTTTAAGGCCAATGTCTCTCTTCCTTCCGCTAAAGGTTACTTGGTTTCGTCCTTGAAGGGAATTCTCTCCCGGATGGCGAACTCACGCAGCTTGGCGTTCAGTTCATCCATGGGGAAGCGGTGCTGAAGCTTGGTGTAGATATATTTTTTCTTGACGTTCTTCTGTTGGATGATGATATGGCCGTTGTTCATGGTCAGCTCTTCAATGCTGTCTGAGCCGATACGCTTATCCCCGGCAAAACGGCGGAGGGTAATGTAGCTTTTCCCGATCCCGATAACCGGCCGGCGGACCAAATAAATCAGCACACCCAGAAGGACATAGCTGATGCCGGTGAACCAGTATATTCCGTTCATGGCCACACCGTTCACAGCCGAGGTAATGAGATAGAACAAGCCGAATACAGCCAGCAGGCTGGCAAACATCCAGCTGCGTCCTTTAATAATTACATCGGCATCCTTCTTGCGGTTGCTTTCTTCAATTGTAGCCATCCCGCTCTTTTTGCGGGTGCGGTTTACTGTCTTCTGATTCTTAACGACCATACGTTCCCATTTACGCGACACGTTGACGACCCCTTCTATTAGTAAAGATGTTATGCCTTACTGTTGTCTTCCTCATCGCCCACATATTTCACATACTGCAGCTGATCCCTCATAGATGCTTTGAAGGAATCAATATATTTGCGGCGAAGCTCATTGCGTTCTTCCAATTCTGCATCCGTTAGTCCGGAGGTTTTGGCCTTGCGGGCCAATTCATTAATCCTCTGGATGAGTTCTTCCATGTTTTGCTCCTCCTGTTGACCATATGTTTGAACCGCTGCCCGAATTCCTTCGATACAAGCTTATTTAACTTTGCCATTCCACTCGTGGATTGTCAAGGGTCAGGCAAAAAACACAAAGAAACCTTCCCCGGGAGGTGGGAATAACCCCCTAACCTCCTTCCGGTAAGGCTTCTGTAACAAATCGTATATAAATTTGATATTTTTATGGAAGAACAAGAATTTGGCCTGCACGGATTTCAGAGTTTTTAAGATTGTTCGTTTTCTTAATTTTGTTGATATACGAACGTACGCTCTCTCCCTCCGGCAGATGGGTAGCTGCAATTTCCCACAAGGTATCTCCCGGACATACATCTACCGTGTAGATGGTTTTAGAGGGCTGCTTAAAGGCAACGGTCTGAACTCCAAGGGAAGCCGCTGTAGTCGCTCTATAGCCTTCTGAGAGAGCAGGCTCCTCCGGTTCATTCCCCGCATAGGCATGTAATATGGCCACAGACAACACGGAAACGATAATCCCGGCCATCATAATCAATCGTCTCATCAACCGATTCGGACTCATCTTCATCACCGATCACTCCCAAACATTTGTTCTGGAATCAGAATATCACGAACAAATGTTTGTGTCAACGAAAAACAAACAAGTGTTCGTAAATTAACAATTCGAACTTATGTTTGTGCGAACTCCGGTTCTATGTTATAATTTTAATAATTATTTCCATACTGGAGTGATCAGAATGAGCAGGATTTCCAATCGGCAGCAAGCGATCCTCGAATTTATCAAGAATGAAGTCCGCGATAAAGGCTATCCCCCCTCCGTACGCGAGATTGGAGAAGCCGTTGGATTGGCTTCCAGCTCTACTGTGCACGGGCATCTCGAACGGCTGGAGAAGAAGGGTATGATCCGCCGCGACCCGACCAAACCCCGGGCCATCGAGATTCTGGGCAGTGAAGATGAAGGTTTGGAGATGTTCTCCCACTCCATCAAGCAGGTGCCCCTTGTTGGCAAGGTTACAGCGGGTGTTCCTATTACAGCTACAGAGAATATCGAAGGCTACTTCCCGCTTCCCGCGCATATGGTGCATGACGATCAGGTGTTTATGCTGAGCGTCATGGGTGAAAGCATGATCGATGCGGGCATCCGTGACGGGGATTTTGTCATCGTCAGACAGCAGGCCAATGCCCATAACGGGGAGATTGTAGTGGCGATGACAGAAGAGGATGAGGCTACCGTTAAGCGCTTTTACAAGGAGAAGGACCATATCCGTCTCCAGCCTGAGAACCCGACTATGGAGCCAATCCGTTTGAAGAACGTAACCATATTGGGCAAGGTGATCGGACTATTCCGGGACATTCATTAATCCCAATCTAATCTCGCAGCAAAGGCCGGCATTCCTTAGGGAATAGCCGGCTTTTTGCCTGCATGGCAGCCTCAGTTTTCATGAAAGCTGAAGAACACCCCATAAACCGAAAAAGATGATCATCGCACCGGAAACACGGTACATCACCCTTTTCATCCCCCGGTCCAGCTTTGTCCGCAGCCACCCGGCAAAGAAGCCTAGAAAGCACCACCATAAGCCGGAGCCTAGACCTACACCAAGCACATAATCCCAGCCCCAACCGCCGCCCAAATCGGATTGGATGGCTGCATATGCTCCTGCGTAAGCGATCCAAGTTCCCGGGTTGGCTAATGTCAGCAGCAGTATGGACAAGGCACCTTCCCCTTTCAGGTCCCCCTCCTCTCCTGCCGCGTCCGCAGCCGCTTTCCATGCCCGGAGGCCGATGCCGACCAAATAGATCCCTCCTGCAAGCTTCAGCGTCCAGGCTAACGGCCCTGCCTGCAGAAGTACGGCTGCTATCCCGGCGCTGACAGCAGCGGCGCAGATCATGTCGGCCAAAGCCACCCCCAGACCGGAAGCCAGCCCCTTTTTAAGACCAAGCTTCAAGGTCCGCTGGAGCACCATCATACCGATGGGCCCGATTGGCGCGGCTACCGAAATCCCAAGGAGCAAGCTTTTTACGAATAAAGCACTTGGCATGGCTAACCCTCCTTTACTGTGGACAAAGCGATCATTGTATTGGTTTTGATTACACCCGGAATTTGCTTCAGCCGCTGTGAGATCAATTCCTCCAGCTGTTTGGTGCTCCCTGTTGCCGTTTTTAACAGATAATCAAACTCCCCTGCAAGGTGGTGACATTCCAATATCGCCTCCTCTTCCAGGACAGCAGCTTGGAATGCCGGTATATGCTCCGGGCGTTCCAGCGTAATAAAGATGAAGGCCAATAATCCCAGCCCTATAAACTCTCTGTTCAGCTTCACCGTGAAGCCGTCAATACAGCCGCAGGCCTCCAGCTTGCGGATCCGCTCCGACACCGCAGGCAAGGAAAGGTGGATATGTTTGCTGATATCCGAATGACTCATCCGCCCATCTGTTTTTAGCAAATCTAGAATTTGCCGGTCCATGGCATCCATTGCTTCCACTCCTTTTTTAAGCTAATTGTAAACAATTCCTTATAATTTTTATATACCTTGTGATTTTTCCGTGTTTATTATATTAAAACCTCATTCTCACCTTATTTATTATGTTTAACCCTCTTTATCTCCATGCCCGGCTTTAAAAAAGAAAAGCAAAAAAGCCTCCGCCCTTTACCTGAAGGCGAAAGCTTTTGTGTATGTTTGGTTACCCGCTGTAGTACTTGGACCGGACAAAGGTCTCAATGGCTTGAACCCGGCTGCGGACGCCCATCTTATCATAAATTCTCCGCTGGTAATTGTCGATGGACCGTTTGCTCATATGAATCTGATCGGCAATCTGCTCTTGGGTATACCCTTTCATAATCATATTCATAATCGCCGCTTCTTCCGCATTCAGCTCCACCTCTACAGTGGTAAGAGGCTGTCTGCTAAGCAGCTGCAGTCCGCTTTGAGGAATCACCACATTGCCGGCAAGCACACAATAAATGATATGCTTGATGGTTTCCTGCTTCATTCCCTTGGAGATGACTCCACTGGCATGAATTTCAAGGAATTTAGGCAGCAATGCCTCCGTCTCCATCCCGGTGAAGATCACAATTTTGAGCTCCGGGTACTCCTTCTTCAAAAGTTCGCAAACATCCGTGCCCGCCATATCGGGAAGCAAATAATCCAGCAGCACCAAATCCGGTTTAAGTTCACCGACCACATTCAAACAATCCTGGCCGGTAGGGGCGATTCCGATGACTTGAATATCCTCCAATTGCTCCAGCATAACCTTCGTCGCCTGAGCCATCAAAGGGTGATCATCCACGATTAAAATGGAATACGACATTGTTTTCACCCGATTCAAATGGAATGCAATCAAAATGCAAATTTTTTATGCATTGACTTTGCGTGACAATTACATGCTATGCAGTAAATATATCACGAAATTGACAAGAATGGGAGTGCCATTTTCATATTTATGTCGCTTTTTAAAATATAAAATTTTCCGCATTCATTTTCAATTGAATTCTTCACATATAACTCCCGAAGGTTTTTATCATACCAAATTTCAAAGGCGAGGCGCAATTGCAGAAAAAGGAAGTCCGTAAAAAGACAAAAAAGCGTTACCCGCAAAGGGATACGCTCTTTCATCTTCATGCCGCAAAAGAAAAGCTTATGCCTTCACGGCAGATGGCCGCACTTCTCTCCGGCCGACGCGCAGAGACAAGCCAAAGCATAACAGCAGCACAATACTTGCGAGGCTGTAAGGATAATTCACATTTAAGTCGAACAGGAATCCGGCGACAATAGGCCCCGCGATATTGCCAAGGCTGGTAAAGGCAGAGTTCAAGCCGGCTACATACCCCTGTTGATCCTTAGCCAGCATGGACATCTGGGTTCCGATGGCCGGGCGCAGAATATCGATGGCCAGAAATACAATAAAGGTTACTGCAAAAATCAGCCAGAACTTATGGACAAACAGCGTTAGCAGAATAAAAATTCCCGCGAAAAGCAGACAAACGGATATCACCCGTTTTTCTCCAAAGCGGTTTAATATCCAACTGAAGGCAGTTGCTTGAACCACTGCCCCGCTTATAGAACCAAAGGTAATAATAAACGCGATATCCTTCGGTTCAAACCCGAATTTATGATCAACGAACAGACCGAAGACCGTTTCGAAGTTTGCCAAGCCAAAAGAGAGAACAAAGACAATAATCAAGCTTAAAAAATAGGGTTCACGGTAGGAGGACATCAATTGGTTTAAAAAGCCGCTCCGCACCTGGGGCTTCTGCATTTTCTCCCCTTCCACGTTACGCTCAGGCAAGGATTCCTTTAGCACAAACAGGGTGATGCAGGCAGCTGCAAGTCCGGCTGCTGCTGCGGAATAAAAAGGCACCCGGATTCCGAATTCCGAGATATATCCGCCGATCCCCGGCCCAATAATAAAGCCTGTGGTGATCGACGCGTTAATGTATCCCATTCCCGCAGCACGTTCCTCGTTGGTGGTCACATCCGCGGCATACGCCATTACCGCAGGCATGATCATCGCGGCGCTGACGCCGCCGAGCATACGGGCAAGAAACAGCAAAACCGTATCGCTTGCCAATCCGAACAACGCCTCCGAAAAAGCAAACAGGACCATGCCGGATACTATCATCTTTTTTCTTCCGAACTGGTCGGATAAACGTCCCGCCAAAGGCGAAAACAATAGCTGGGTCAATGAAAAGGCCGCTACCAGAAGGCCAACCGTGCTCCCTGTGATACCTAGATTGTCCATGTACTTGGGCATAATGGGAATGATCAGTCCGATACCGGTAAACACCAGGAACAGATTCAACATCAGGATGAGGATGGCTCCCCGTTTTTTCAACATAATTGACATACGTTTTTCCTCCAAAGATGTACGAAACATACTGAATTTTCATTCTAGATCTTTACAAAAAATTAAGCGGTGGCTACACCGCGCAAAAACACATCTATGGCCAGACGGTACATATCCAATGTTTCCTGCCGGCTCATGTTCCGGGTATGCTGGCCCAATCCCAAAAAAAGACTGTCCAAAATAACAGCCAATCCGTTAAGATTTAACCCCTGCAGCTCCCCGTTATCGATTCCGCGCTGAAGTAATTGCCGGTTAAAAGCCAAATAGTCCTGGACAATTTCATGAATATGATCTTCCACTTCCGTAGGTTTTTCGGTGTTGTTGTAGAACTCGTCCACCGCTTTAGTTAACGGGTGATTCAACTGGTCCAATGCCAGATGATCCGCCAAG
>JAEWMH010000079.1 GCA_023393235.1 Bacillota bacterium
GCGGGAGCCTGCCCCGCGCTCCTGGGAAATGATCAGCAGCTCCGAGGGCCGTCAGGACCGGAGCAAGGATGACACCGGCGGTGAGGAGGGTGCTCCGACGCGCAAGCGCCAGGGCACCGGCTTCGACGGCAACGGCGGCACACCGTTCTACGTGGGAGCGATGAAGAACCGCAAAAAGTAGTGTTATCCGGCATTGCCCGGTCATAGTGACCGGGCTACCGGAAAAAACGGATATAGCCGTCTATCGGAGGCGGAGGAATCTTGATTTATCGGGCGGGAGTTGCTACAATTAGCTCCTGGGTGCTTCGTTAGAGCCCCGCCGATGATCAAGCTTCCGACCGCCTCCTTGCCGGCTGCCGGAGGATGGGAGTGTGAAGTAGATGGGCAAGAAACATGATGATAAGGTGCTGGCCCAGAACAAAAAAGCATCCCATGACTATTTTATTGAAGAGACCTATGAATGCGGCATGGTGCTGAGCGGCACGGAGATCAAGTCTTTGCGCAGAGGCAAATCCAACATTTCAGACAGCTTCGCAACCATCCGGAATGGGGAAGCCTTCATTCACAACATGCATATCAGCCCTTTTGAGGAAGGCAACCGCTTTAATCCCACCGACCCTACCCGGGCACGGAAGCTGCTTCTTCATAAGCAGCAGATCCACAAGCTCCTGGGAGAGTCCAAACGGGACGGCTACACGCTGGTGCCTCTCAAGATTTACATCAAGAACGGCTACGCCAAACTCTTGATCGGCCTGGGCCGCGGCAAGAAGAACTACGATAAACGTGAGACCGAAGCCAAGCGGGATGCAACGCGGGATATCCAGCGTGCCCTGCGGGAACGGCAGAAGGTTGCACGGTAAGACAGATTATCTGTTTCACTCCTCTTTTGCAGTAAACGCGATATCTCCAGCCTTTGCCTTGTCAGCGCCTGGGTATGCTTCCATGCACCACCTTAGCGTTCCTAGCAAGGCTGTGATATAATAGATTTACATCGCATCACGGCTGCACAGGTTGGCGGCGTGAACGATAAGCATCCGGCTCAACTGAGCCTGGTTAATCCAACTGCAATGACGCGGCGCCTTCGGGGCCACCGGTCAGGCAGGGACGATCCCTTCACGGGGCCGTTTTTGGATTCGACGGGGGTAGTTCGAGCATGGGTAGCGGGTAGTGGGGAGCGTCCGCTTTATCAACGCTAAAGCCTATTAAACGGCAAACAACAACCTTCTCTGGCTCTGGCCGCCTAATAACGGTCACCAGGCTCTTACTCTCTATCGCCCATGTAGCGGGATAAGGGCTCAACTTTAGTGGGATACGCCGTCTAGTCTCCGCCTGGGGCTAACGGAAGAAGACAATCAGGCTGACCCAACGCGAAGCCGGTTACGGGGCGTCGCTCGGGTGACATCAAAACTGTGACTACACCCGTAGAAGCCTTTGTGGCGTTGCCTTCGGACAGGGGTTCGACTCCCCTCGGCTCCATAGTAAAAAAGCAAGTGCCTCTGACCAATTCGTCAGAGGCCTTTTGCTTTTTACGGAGCCGGAGAGGGAGGCACCCCGCTTCCGAAGAGGACAGGGGTTCAGCCCGCGCGGACCGGAGCGTAAGTGCAGGGAGCACGGCATCTTAATCTACCGCTAAGGTTGTCCTCGTCGACTAAGCTTCGTCAGCAACTTAAATCAGGATTGAGATACTCCCCTCGGCTTCATTGAAATGACGCAAAAAGGGCCTTCGATCAAGAAGTTGATCGAGGGCCTTTTGCTATTCATGGAGACGAGAAGGGAGCGCCCCCTCTTCCGAAGAGGACAGGGGTTCAGCCCGCGCGGACCGGAGCGTAAGCGCAGGGAGCACGGCATCTCAATCTACCGCTAAGGTTGTCCTCGTCGAATAAGCTTCGTCAGCAAATTAAATCAGGATACTCCCCTCGGCTCCAAGAACGTACGGAGTAATTTTCAGCTTTGTTGAAGCTGAAAGGAAAAATTGCCTGTGAGGAAGAAAAAGCGATGGAGTCCCTTTCCATCGCTTTTTCTTTATTTGTTTTTCCATGGGATAAAAATCCAAAAAATGAGACCGTGGCCGACATCATTCTGGCACTTATGATTTCTACAGCAAGAAGAATGCCCGAGCTTGATGCAGCCATACGGATAGGAGCATGGCAATCCCAGCCGGATGACGCTTGGTTCGGAGCGGACGTACACCACAAGACGCTGAGGATTATCGGCATGGGCACATTGGTGCCTCCATTGCCTGTCGTGCCCGGCTGTGGATGAAGCGGCCATGGTCCGGGCTCTGGAGCTGAAGACCATCCGGGCAAATCATAAATCGCAGACGCGGGGCAAACCATGGCATAAGAAAACCAGGCATTCCTGCCGGAATGTCTGGCGGTTCTCTTCCACTTAAGGCGGATTCTTGTTCTATTGGCTTCTTAAGTAATGTGCTGTATTGCTCCGCTTCTAAGAGGCATAAAACCATGCGGTGGTTTCCTGAAGTCCATCCGGGAGCTGCGTTTCTGCCGACCAATGAAGGAGGCTGGCTGCCTTGGAGCAGTCCAGAGCACTTCTGCGCAGATCACCGGCACGGACGCCTGCTCTCTTAAGCGGCAGACTTAGCTTCATGGCTTGGCATACCGCTTCATAGATATCCGCAATGAACAGCTCCTGGCCGCTCCCGATATTCACTACCTGCCCGGCCTCACAGGACAGGGCGGACACGTTAGCCCGGCATACATCACGGATATACACATAATCTCTCGTCGTCCCCTTAGGCATATCCGGGTAGCTGTAGAGAGTTGAAGGTATTCCTGCCGCAGTATTTCTCATGAAGATGGGAATAACACCGCATTCTCCGTCCGGCATCTGGCGGGGCCCATACACATTGGCATACCGCAGTGCAATAAATTCCAAGCCGTGGCTCAGCTGGTAGAGACGCAGATATTGCTCTATGGCGTACTTGCTTACGGCATAAGGCGACATCAGCATGGGGTGAGCGGATTCCGGTGTAGGAATAGCCGTGGAATCTCCGGCTAGAGCACCACCTGTTGAGGCGAAGATGACTCGCTTGACCCCGTAACGGACGCAGGAGTTCAAGAGCCTGAGTGTCCCGGTAATATTTACATCGGAATCATGGAGAGGATCTGCTACAGACTTGGGAATGGACTTCTGGGCGGCATGGTGGCTTACCACGTCCGGCCGTTCCTTTTCCAATATGGCATCCATTCCGTCTGAGCGGATATCCAGCTTGTAAAAAACAGCCTGCGCCGGGAGCTGCTCACGCCGTCCCGTGCTTAAGTCGTCTACAATAACCACCTCATGCCCCTCTGCCAAATATGTCTCCGCCACATGAGAGCCTATAAAGCCGGCCCCGCCTGTAATTAGTATTTTCATGGATTGACATCTCCCTTCATTTATATCCGGTGAACAGTCCGGAATCCTTCGTAATACCAATGAAGCCCTTACGGTGCAGAAGACTCTCCACGCGGATTCTGAATTTATCCAGGCTGCTTCCGGATAGTGCACTTCTGCTATTTCCCGTGGTAGAACAGATATAAGCAATCAGAGGCTCCGCCTCCGTAATCCGAAGAGAATCCTCGTAGCGTTTAAGTTTAATATGGCGGAATCCCGCCGCCTCCAGCTGCACTTCACCGTTCTCCAGTCCAAACTCGTCGGCAAAATCCTTCTCCGAGAGGACCAGCTCCGGGTTGAAGCCCCTCAGCAGCTCCTTCATTTCTCTTAAGTGGTTTCGTCCTATGGTGGAGGCATAGAAGCGTCCTCCGGGCTTTAGCACCCGGTATATTTCTTGCAGCGCCTCATGTCTGTTGTTGACATGATACAGCATGTGATTGGCCAGCACTGCATCGAAGCTGCCGTCCGGAAAAGGAATGGCCCGCACATCTGCCTGCATGAAGCGGAAGGAGCGGGGAGATCCATCTTCCGTTAGCCGGTCCTTGGCATCCTGCAGCATGCCTTCCGAGAAATCCGTCAGCGTAATGTCCCAATGTTCCGGGATGCGGTCCATATTACGCTGCCATAGGCTACCGTCCCCGCAGCCCAATTCCAGAATGCGGCTGGAAGAAGGCAGCTCCAAGCAGTCGAATAGCCATTGGTGCCAGCTGCAGGGATTAACACTGAAGCCGTCATGCAGCCTGATTCGGGTATGAAGATTGGACGCATTGTGATACTGCTCCACCCATTGCTCCTCCTGTGTCACGACGCGGATAATGGAGGTGAAGAGCTCCCACGACCCGTTGTTCCCGGCAAACTCCTTTTCTTCAGACTGCCCGTTTTGGTACTCGCCGTGATCTGCCGGTTTTTCTTCATCACGTGCCTCCAGCTCCGTGAGTGTTTCAGCAACAGCCTTGCGGACAAGGCGGAGATGCTCCATTTTGCGCCGGATAATGGTATCCTGCACCCGCAGGGATTCCCGTAAGTCCTCCTCCTGTCCGTCCCTGCGGATCACCTTCTTAATCTCATCGATGGATAGACCGATGTATTTTAAGGTCAGGATTCTCTGAAGGCGAGCCAGATCCTGCATTTCATAATAGCGGTAGCCGTTGTCTGCTCTGTGGCTCGCTGGCAGCAGACCTACCTTGTCGTAGAAGCGGACTGTCCGGATTGTCACCCCCGCTTTTTTGGCGAATTGGCCTGCTGTCATTCTTAGTCCTTGCGGCTGCATATGCAAGCTCCTCCATGATTGCGGCGTTTTTGCCTGCCTGAATGTATTGTATAAGGTGACCTTACGTCACCCTCAAGCTTTTTTTAGGGTGTGTCTTCAAACTCCGAGGGGAGCAGATTTAGCCGGATTTTCGTTCATGGCAAGGCACTTTCGCGAAGGCGTACCGGGGGTACGTCAAGCGGAAGTAACGATAGCCTGGGGCGAAAAGACGGGCTAAGGTGCCCTTAAGCGGGTTTGAAGACAGGCCCTAGGATTGTGTGAAGAGGGTTAGCAACCCGTATGTTGCAAAGGGCTTTAACCGTTCTAAACGATAACTATCCTGTGCTACGATTATATGTCATGGAAGGTAATGATGCGGAGTCTGTGCATTTTTATCTCGGGTTTGAGTATTCCTATGGAATAGTGAGGAGCTTGTTGCAGTGCCCTCTGACAAGGCAAGTAAGAGCCAGCTTGAGAGTGTCTTTTTCGTGCAAATGTACAGACTTGGGTACTGTAAGAAAACCAAATGGCGAAACTTTCCTATCAGTAATCGCGTCTATGAATCATAACCAATTATTTGAAATTTGCTTTTCAAAAAACTGGAGGATAAATCATGAAAAAGGCTGGTAAATGGTTCATCGCCATGCTCGTATTGTTTAGTGGTTTTACTTTAATTGCCCACAAAGCAACCGCTAAAATCGATGCGATGGCCAATCATACATTGGTTGTTCTCACAGAGACGAAGCTCTTGGAGGATTACAATAATCCGGAGTCAGTGGTTGGCTCGATTGCGGGTATGCAGATGTTGACCACTGCCTGTGGGGACAACGGCGATTGTCTAGCGAATGCAGGGGGCAAGGACTACGTTCTTGTACAAACATGGCTGGGGGACCAATGGATCGAGGATGATGATCGAATTACCGCTGGAAGTTTTCAAGAAATCGAGCGGGATATAACCATAATAGAAAAAATGTCACTATATGATAATCCGAATGTCGGCATTTACCGGAAGGATACTCCGCCGGCAGAAGTCCTTTTGCCGCAAAAGGTTCATGTGACCGCAAAATACTGGTATTTGTATAGTGGAGCCCGCACGGGAAGGGCATTTGTCGAAGCGCCAACCTGGTATCGCATTACGACTGAAGAAGGCCAGAAATGGATTGTGGATCCTTTTATTCTGGAGGATATGCAGCAATATGAGCTTCCAAGTGACAGGATCATCAAACTGACAGGGAACGAACTGCTTTATGATTACCCTCGTGAAGGTGCGGGAGAGGGTACGAAGGCGGAGCCAGGTGTGTTTCAAGTGGAGGCGATCTCTAGCTACAGGATAAAGACGCAACATTATACATGGTTCAAACTTCAACAAGGGGACGGAACCTTCAAATGGGTGCAAAAGGACTATCCTATAACGGAGAGCGGGAATGGGCCGCTCACCCAATTTAACCTGCCGAATGAAAAGATTACACTGCGAACCGCTACGCGCTATTTTGACATTGATGGTGACTCCAGCCTTGGTTTGCAGAACTGGCTCCAGCCGGGAACCTATATCGCGGATAAAATCAACGAGGGTTGGGCGCGAATCCAAACTCCGTTCGGCTGGAAAGTGGTCAATCTGGATCGGGCACCGCTTGAAAGACCTCAGGGCATTACGGGAACACAAGAAGCCGTCCAATTGACTCCTGAAACCAAAAGCTACTATTTTCCGCTAACAGGTGAAGTGTGTCATGGAGCAGGTACGTTTAGTCATCAGGAAGCCCTGTCGTTTGAAAAATGGGTTTCCCCAGATGGAATGAATTGGTACCACATTTCAACCTACAGCGGCATCGTATGGGTACCGGAAAAGCCGTTGCCGGAATAATCCAGAAAACTGCATAATTTCATGCAGGACAAGGTAAACTACCTGGAACATAATCCTTTTGGGAAGATGGGATATTTCTATGGTGGTAAAAGCGAAAATGGTCTTGACGGCGATCATGGGTATATGTGTGCTAGTGAACGGCTGTAAGGCCGATTCCGGCAGCGAAATGAAACCGCTCAGCATCCAGTCCGAGCCTGCCGCTCCAACGGGCAAGCCTATTGTGCTGCTCATTATTGATTCGTTAATGGACAAGCCTTTGCGTAAAGCGATTGAAGAAGGCCATGCTTCTGCATTGCAATATTTGATCAACAACGGGAAGTATGAACCGAATATGATCAGCTCCTTCCCGACGATGTCCGTGACAATCGACAGTACCTTGCTGACCGGCGTATATGCGGATAAACATCATGTGCCGGGATTGGTGTGGTTCGATAATAAAGAGAAGCGGATGATTTTGTATGGCAACGGCGCCAAGGAAGCGCTAAAAATCGATCAACCCCAGGTATTTATCGATGCGATTTACCAGTTAAATCAGGTTCAATTGAATAAACAAACGAAAACGATACATGAAGATTTAGCCGATATGGGGAAGGAATCTGCATCGATTAATGGGGTCATATTCAGAGGAAACACCGAACATACCTTACGCCTTCCGCAATGGATAGCAAAAAGCAGCGGGTTACCGGATCAAACGAAAGTCACCGGACCCAAATGGTTATCCTATGCGACGCTGGCGCAGCAGGATCCCGCTCATAATCCCAATACCCGTCCTTGGAAAAAGTTCGGAATGAATGATGATTTTTCGGCGCAAGAGATGGTTTATCTGATCAAACAGAACCAGCTTCCGAAATTCACCCTCCTCTATTTCCCGTCAAATGATAATTCCGTTCATCGAAAAGGCCCTGATGAGTTGCGCGGCATAGAAAATGCGGACCGCGCGTTACAGACTGTATTCAGTGCTTATGGAACTTGGGAAAAAGCGCTTAAGGATGTGATATGGATTGTTATGGGTGACAGTGGGCAAAGCTATGTTTACGATGATCGCGAGGAGTCTGTTATTGATTTAAGAACACTTCTGAAGTACCGCATCGCCCCATTAAACAAAACGGTGAGTGCCGAAGACCAAATTGTGATTACCGCTAACGAACGAATGGCTTATATATATGCCATTGATGACAAGGTAGCGTTAACCGAGGTTATGGCGCAATTAAAACAGGAGGGAAGGCTCGATATCCTCGCCATGAACGACGGAGAGAATGTCCGGGTGATGCAGGGAAATAGTGAAAAAATGATCTCGTATGCGCCTGGCGGGCCATACTCGGATGAGTTTGGGCAAACGTGGACATTATCGGGTGATCTTGAGGTTCTGGACATAACTGTAACAGATAATCGCATTCAATACGGAAGGTATCCCGACGTGCTTGCGAGATTATATGGGGGGATGCATTCCCATGAGGGAAGATATGTGGTTGTTACGGTGCAGCCCGGGTATGAGCTGGTCGGCGAAAGCTCTCCTACCCACGTCGGCGGAGGGGCCCATGGTTCACTGCATGAGTTGGATTCGCTGGTTCCATTGATCATTTCCGGAACGGATACGGAGCCCAGAACAAGGCGCATCGTTGATTTGAAGGAATGGGTTTTGAAACTGGCCAACGGATAGGAAGGTCGGATGTACAAGCTGAATTTAGAAACCTTGCTCCCAGTTGGTGTATTCATGGTAATTATTAGAAAACTTGACTTACATTAACGGAGCGTGGTATGCTTATCTGTAACTGCAACGTTAACGGACATAAAATTATACTTATTGGAGGAATTCGATGCAAACAGGTACAGTGAAATGGTTTAATGCTGAAAAGGGCTTTGGCTTTATCGAAATTGAAAACGGAAACGATGTATTCGTTCATTTCAGCGCGATTGAGGGTGATGGTTACAAATCACTGGATGAAGGGCAACGTGTTCAGTTTAATGTCGTCCAAGGTAACCGTGGGCCGCAGGCGGAGAACGTTTCTAAAATCTACTAAAGTTGTTTAAGCTGCCTTATATTTCAGGCAGCTTTTTGATTGTTTATCGTAACGAAATAAAGATGTGATTACATCAGAAAAGCGGTTTCTTATTAAAACAAATACAAATGATATGAATGTTAGTGACGTATTTTCTACCATTGATGACATTATTAATTATTACTCCGACAAAGAGTGTTTGCAGAGAAAAACGGAAAGCTTAAAGAATGTAAAGAATCATTCAAGCAGGGAAGGGGGGGAGTGGAAAGATGATTCCTTACAACCGTCCTGTCATAACCATTAAGAAGAGCTCGTGGTTGGTCATGGTGTCCTGTATGTTTTCCTCCATAATCTTCACCGTTTGGGGGGGATGTCTCTTGCTTGGCTGCCTTCTCTACATTGGCTTTTCGAATCGAGGACTCAGAAACCTCTTGGTAGGCTCGGGAAATCCATTGCTGCAAATCATCTCCAAGAAAAGGGGATAATATGAAATCACTTCAAGAATATATCCGCTGGAAGAAGGACACAAATCCTCACGTTAAATCGGATGTAAGGAAGAGTGTTTGGCAGTTGGTCAATAGCATCATTCCCTTCATCCTGCTCTGGGGCCTCGCTTATGCGAGTTTGGCGGTTTCTATCTGGATCACGTTGGCACTAGCCATTCCAGCAGCCGGATTTCTCATCCGGATTTTCATTATTTTCCATGATTGCTGTCATCAGTCCTTTTTCGCCGGGAAAAAGGCGAATGCCCTTGTAGGGACGATCACGGGAATTCTCACCTTTTTCCCGTATGACCAATGGAAAAATGAGCATTCCATTCATCATGCGACCAGCGGCAATTTATCCCGTAAAGGCACGGGAGATATTTGGACATTAACTACAAAGGAATATGATGCGCTTTCCCCTGGGAGGCGTTTAGGATACCGACTTTACCGCAATCCGTTTGTTATGTTCGGACTTGGCCCTATTTTTCTTTTTATGATTGGGTATCGAATGAATCGGAAAGGCGCCAAACGCCAAGAACGCATGAACACGTACTTTACAAATGTGATGCTGGTTAGTTTGATGGGATTACTCTGCTGGACATTGGGCTGGAAAGAGGTCCTCCTGGTTCAAGGATCGATTCTCTATCTGTCCGGCGTTGCGGGCATTTGGCTTTTCTACGTGCAGCATCAATTCGAGGGTGCGTATTATGAGCAGGCGGACGAATGGGATTACGTGAGCGCCGCGATACACGGCAGTTCCTATTATAAGCTGCCGAAAGTATTGCAATGGATGACGGGGAATATCGGCTTTCACCATATTCATCATTTGGATCCTCAGGTGTCGAACTATCATTTGCAGCGAATACACGAGAGCAATGCGGCCATGCAAGCCGTTCCTGCTATTGGATTACGCTTGAGTCTGCAGGCGCTTCGATACCGATTGTGGGATGAGAGCAGCAAACGATTTGTGGGGTTTAGTTCACTAAAGTACAGAAAAACCGCTGACTGATAAAATTCAATTCAGCGGTTTTTCCCTGTTCCTAGCCTAAGGTCCAGTCCCCGCTACCTCCCAAGACCGTTATGTCCGGCGAATCCAGCGGATATAATGGAGGTATAGCACGGAGCGTGTGTGATTAAGAGACTGCGACGAAATAAAGTACCGCTAATTTGCTGGCAAAACTCCAAAAACCGTGGAGATTTTGTCAGCAAAAGCGGGTACTAATTTCCTCGCAGCTCCTAAGGCAGAAGGGGTGTTGAAGTGTGAAGACAACAACAGATGCGGCATCGGTCGCGCTGGCGGGGAAGGTGAAGTGGGTGCTGTTCAATCCCAAAACCTATGCCACGATTCTCTACTTATTGTTATCTCTCCCGTTAGGGATTGTCTATTTGACCGTGGCGGTATTGGGGTTGGCCTTGTCCGTGGGTTTAACGCCGATATTTATCGGAATTCCGCTGTTTTTTGGCGTAGCGAAGCTGTTGAATGGGATTGTGCATTTTGAACAGAGCATGATCAGACAAATTCTGGGGCTGCCGGCTCCTGCAGCAGTTTCGTCCTATCCACGGTCTGATGCCGCGGGGAACTGGTTGAAGCGAATGATAAGCAGCTTTGATGGTACGCTCTTTATCCGGAATCTGCTGCTGGTGATCCTGCGGTTTGTAACAGGGGTTGTATTCTTTGCAGTTATGGTAACGTTCCTGGCGCTGGGACTTGGCTTTATTGCTCTTCCCGCAGTGCACATCATTCTGATGAATGAGCTGCAGCTGGATATTCTGGAGAATAGCGTGTTCAGTTATTTCCACATCAATTGGACGTACAATCAGCAATATCTGCTGTATGTAGGTGTGGGCGTTGTTCTGTTCTGGGTGGCCCTGCGTGTTGTGAATGGACTGATGCAAATTCAGCGTAGAATCATGTATGTGGATGAGCTTTATCAGCAGCCGTCCGTACCAGTGGAGGTTTACCAGCCTGCGCCGGCACAGGTGCAGCCTTACGAGTATCCGGAGGTTTATCCCGCTCAAGGGATGCTGCAGCCTGCCCATCGGGAGCTATAGAAGCGTTCAAAATTGTATGAGACTGCAAAAACCTCTGACCAAAACCGGTCAGAGGTTTTTGCATGATGATCAATGAAACCAAACCCCAAACAGCTTGTTCACAGGCTCATAGACCACCTTGAGGACAAGCAGCAGGCTGGGAGCTTTAACCTTGTAGATAGCGAAACAGGCAGCCGTAAGGCCGCCAAGCCAGAATATGATCGTGACCACCCGTTCCCGCCGCATATGTTTTTGCTTGATGACAGGCCAGTCCGCCATTCCAAGAGCCGCAGTGACCACCGCAACGAGAAAAATCAGCATGGATATTCACTCCTTTAAATCTCTAACGATGGACTTATCGATTAATCCGATGCGGTTAATATTGACGGTAGCCTTGTAATGGATAGGCAGGTTTTTCAAATAATCGTCCCCATACTCCTCTTTGAGCCTTGTCCAGGCTCGGGGATTGGCACGGTAGACCGATTGTCCGAAACCCATAATATCCGCGTTAAAACGCTTGTTGATCTGCTCAACGGCCGTCCTCATCCGAAAGATAATCCGATCCGCCGCCTTCTGCTCTAGTTCCTTGATGGTCTCTTCCTTGCTTAAATCATCATCGCTAACTGCTTCTTGTACATTACAGGTCGCATTCACATGAAGGAATATATTCGGCACCCCGTTTACGATCTTCACCTTTCGGGTTGTTGAGGTTTGCAGAACCCCGATAACGATCGCCTTCCCGTCTTCTCCTTCAATGGGCCCTGTTGATTGTTTTACGTTGTCGGTTATGTAGTTGTATCCGATGGTTTCATTGTCATCCAGCCAGCCCAGCATCTTGTCCTTCCGGAAAACAGCCACATTGCTAAACCGCATTCTGGCTTTGGGGGTCGTCTCCTCAAGGCCGCTTTGTTTCTTTCCTGCCTTGGGCTCCCCTATAATTTCCAGCCCCGTCAGAACCGGACTCTTTCCTACGGAAAGCAAGTTCTCGATCAGGTCTCTGAAGGGGATGGCAACCGTTCTTGCCGATATATCCTGGGATTTTTCCAGAGTTTCAAACAGCTTGCTCGCAGGCAGCTTATTCAGTGGGGTCAAGATTCCCAGAACATTCTCGGCGGTGTTATTTTTGGCTACCATGACATAATAATCGTCCCGCGGCTCCCGGCTTCTTTTCAGGACATCCAGGGTTTCGCCGATTCCGCTTCTGGCAAGCTCCTCCCCGATCACCAGTACCCGGATATGGCCGTAGTAGGCGGCTCTGGAGCTGATAAGCGCATATTGCCGCTGTGTATCATAGAGGGTTGGGACGTTAAAGGAGGACTTAATCACCGGCACACCACCGCCGCCTCCTCCTGCCGTCTGGGGGGTAATCGCAGATGGAATGACAACCTGCAAGGTCACCCTATAACCAGTGGGGGCTTTATCCAGGCCTAGTCCCAAGACAAAAGCTGTCTCATTGAGCTCACGCCGCTGCCAGCATCCGCTAATGGACATCATCAGAAGAAGGATCATGAGCAGCTGTGCGGCTGTTTTAAGGTTTTTCGGGTTCATGCTGCCGCTCCTTTTTGCCAATTCTGCCCTGACGTCTCCCGTTTTTCCCTGTGGAATCAGCCGGTCTGGTGTTTTGGTAGGGCCAGGGGAACCGGAAGATCGAATCCTTGATATCCCGGGCACGATAAGGTCCGAGGGGACTCATATAGGGCTCTCCAAAGGATTGAAGGCTTGCCAGATGTAGAACGATGATGAAGACTCCAAACAACGTTCCGAACAATCCCATAAATCCGGCCAAGCCGATCAGTGCAAACCGGATGATTCTGGCGGCAATGGACATCCCCATTTCCGGAATGACAAAACTGGCAATCGCCGTAATGGACACAATGATCACCATGGACGACGAGATAAAGCCTGCAGCTACCGCTGCTTGGCCGATAACCAGCGTTCCCACGATTGAAATTGCCTGCCCGATATTCTTCGGAATCCGCACTCCTGCTTCACGGAGGATTTCATAAGTCAGCTCCATTAGCACAGCCTCCACAAAGGCGGGAAAGGGAACGTTCTCCCGCTGCGCAGCAAGACTGATGACCAGATTCGTGGGAATCATCTCCTGATGGTACGTGGTAATTGCCACATAAAAGGAAGGGGCCAACAATGTAATAAAAAAAGCCAGAAAACGGATAAAGCGCAGCAAGGTGGAAATGTCCGCACGTTGGTAATAATCCTCTGCAGATTGAAAAAAAGCAGGGAAAAAAGTAGGCACCAGCAGGACGAATGGTGTTCCATCCACCAGAATGGCCACCTTGCCCTCCAGAATTCCCGCTGCTATCGTATCGGGCCGGTCCGTATTGTAGATGGTAGGAAACGGGGTGAGGGTTTTGTCCTGAATAAATTCCTCAATGTATCCGCTCTCCAGAATGCTGTCTGTATCAATACGCCCTAAACGTTGTTTCACTTCTTCCACCAGTTCCGGCTTCACTACGGAATTCAGATACATGATGGAAACGCTGGTCTGGGTCACTTTCCCGATTTCGAAGGTCTCCAGCCACAGCCGGGTGTCCTTGATTTTCCTCCGTACCAGGGCAGTATTGGTGCGGATATTTTCGGTAAAGCCTTCCATTGGCCCCCTGACAACGGTTTGTGATGTGGATTCGCCGACATCCCGGTCCTCCCAGCCTGGCAGCCCGACACGAAGCGCTGTCGCAGTTCCATCTACCATAATCATCACACTGCCGGACATAAGCGCGCGGACAAATTGCTTGGAGCTTCGGATAATGGAGAGATCACCTGCAATCAGGATCTGATTGTACAGTAGCTCAAGCTTTTGATCCGCCTCCAGCCCCTTCAATCGCTCCATCACAAAACGGTCCTGAAGCGAATAAAGAATCGATTGATGCAGGACCTGGGTATGCACTAATCCATCTATATAAACCACGTTGATTCGGGTGGAAGCATCCGGTTGGAGCTCTTTTATAATCAGGTCCGTGCTGTTCCCGAGAAGCTGGCTCAGCAATTGGGCGTTATCCGCCAGATGCGTGGAAAGTGTGTCGGTTATACTCTTCTTCATGGCGGGCACCCTCGTTCCCCTACATATCCTGATGGGTAGTATGGGGAAAATAAACAGTGATTATTCTTCCAAAAATGGCGCCTTGGCTTATATATTCCCTTCAATTGGAAATCCTAACGGGCAGAATACTACCCGGATAGAAGGGGCGAGAAGTATGAGTCTGGAAAAGGACCAAATCACCACCAATCAGTTAAGTGTGTTAGCACTTTTATGCGTGATTGGAGATATGGCACTTGTTTATCCGGCTGCCATGTCGACAGGTGCCCATCAGGACGCCTGGATTGCCGGGTTGATCAGTATTCCCCTAGGCCTCGGAATCATCAAGTTGCTGTTGCTCTTATCCAATATCAATAAGCGTCAAACCGTGATTGAGTTATCGATTCATGTTCTGGGCAAATGGGCAGGTGGTGCCGTAGCCATCAGCTATCTGTTCTTTTTTTTGATCTGCTGCTCCACATATGTACGGGAAATGGAGGATTTTATGACCACGCAGATCTACGAAGGGACCCCAGGTGAAGTGATCAGGCTAATGACCATCATCCTGCTGGTTTACGGGCTGCGGCTTGGTTTTGGAGCCTTGGGCAGGGCGGCCCAGGTATTCCTCCCGTTCTTCGTCTTTTTTCTGATCTGCCTTTTCGTTCTGCTGCTTCCCGAGGTTCAGGTCGGACGGATTCAACCGTTTATGAATACACCGCCTGCCAGCTTTCTTCATACGCTTATGTTCGGTGTCTTCTATCCATTTGGGGAAATGTGCGTATTTCTAATGGTCTTCCCTTTTGTGAAAAGAGAAAAAAGCACCAACCGGAAGATATTTATCTCCTTATTGATCGGCGCTATGGGGCTGAATATGATCCTGTTTCTTTCTTTAAGTGTATTGGGGGCCTACTTTTCTGAGCATGAATTTTATGCAGCCTACATTCTTGCCCAGACCATCAACATCGGGAATTTCCTGCAGCGGCTGGAAGCATTAATGGCCACCACGTGGGTGATTAGCACTTATTTTAAAACCGTCCTGTTCTTTTATGCCTTTATCTTGGGATCGGCACAGGTCCTCAAACTAAAAACCTACCGCACCTTAATTTTTCCCGCCGCATTCCTGATTTTTGGCATGACCAAACTGATTGCCAAGGATATCATCTTTTATGTTAAGGAAATTCCGGAATATTGGGTAGACTGGAACCTGACCCATGCGCTCCTTTTCCCGGTACTTCTGCTCCTGGTTAACAAAATCCGGCTGAATGTCAGCCGCCGGCAACCGGAAGGATGAATTTGGGCTGGCTCTGCCGCGTAGGATAAGATAGACTACTGGATAGATATAGTATGGGACAAAAGGAGGAGGGCCGGTATGGCGGCAAATGGGTGGTTGGCTCTTATCATCATGGTAGTGGCCAATGGGATTGTTGCCTGGACGTTATTCACCGGGGTGGAGCCGGTCAGCAGGCAGGCCAAAAGATGGTTCTTCATCGTAGCCAACGGGGTCGGACTGGTTCTGGCAATTTCCCAATGGATTTGGATGGATTTTTAGCCGGAAGCTGTTGACGAGCTTGTTGAAAAGGGGTATGCTCCGTATATTAAAAATGCCTGAAACCAAGGCTTTACATGAATGAAGGAGCAATCAACGGAATGAAATTTTATTACGCCCCGATGGAGGGGTTGACGGGATATATATACCGGAATGCCCACCATGCGTTTTTTCATAATATCGATAAGTACTTTTCCCCTTTTATTGTCCCGCAGCAGAACGAAAGCTTCAAAACCCGGGATATCAACGATATTCTGCCGGAGCATAACCAGGGGCTGGTGTTGATACCCCAATTGCTGACCAACAATGCCAAGGACTTCGTTCAAACCTCCAAAAAGTTAAAGCTTATGGGTTACAATGAAATCAATTTAAATCTGGGCTGTCCTTCGGGAACGGTGGTGTCCAAGCATAAAGGCTCCGGATTCCTGGCCAAACGCGAGGAGCTGGACCAGTTTTTGGAAGAGATTTTTGCCCATTCCGTAACGAAAATCTCCGTTAAAACCAGACTGGGCAAGGACCAGCACGAGGAGTTCTACGCGTTAATGGAGATCTTCAATAAATATCCCATGGAAGAGCTGATCATACATCCCCGGATTCAAAAGGACTTCTATAAAAACACACCGAATCTGGACATTTTCCGGGATGCCTTGCAGGTAAGCAAAAACCCGGTTTGTTATAATGGAGATCTGTTTACCATCAAGGAATACAAGGCATTTACGGCGGACTTCCCGACAGTAGATACCCTGATGATCGGCAGAGGCCTGTTGGCGAATCCCGGGCTGATCAGTGAAATTACGAATAACGTGACAATCGGCAAACAGCAGCTGAGGGACTTTCATGATAAAGTGTATGAGGGTTATCAGAGTGTGCTGTTTGGAGATAAGAATGTGCTGTATAAGATGAAAGAGCTGTGGATGTATATGATTCAAGTCTTTGAGGACCCGGCCAAATATATGAAGAAAATCCGCAAGTCCGAACGCTTATCCGATTATGACGAGGCGGTATCCAGTGTATTCCGGGAGCTGGAGCTGGTTGTGAACTAAATCATGAAGAACACCGAAAAACCGCTGATGGAATGAATTCCGTTGGCGGTTTTTTCTTATGGGATATAGTATTATGGCTCTATTAAGCCAATCATAAAGGAGGAACATCCATGCTGTTTATGCTCATCGTCAATGGTTCGGCGAATTCGGAAGCGGGACAGCTTCCAAGCCTGGAGCTTCGGGAAGCCATGACCCGGTATAATGAGGAATTGGTGAAGGCCGGTGTGCGGGTGATGGCCAAAGGGCTTCATCCCAGCTCGAATGGGATGCGCATTTCGTTTCCGGAGCCAGGGGGAGAGCCGGTGGTAACGGAGGGTCCTTTTGGGGCAGGGGGGAATGTAGTCGCGGGCTTCATTCTGATCGATGTGAAGTCCAAGGAAGAAGCGGTCCAGTGGGCCATGCGGATGCCGGACCCGCAGGGTTTTGGAGAGGGCCAAATTGAGCTGCGGCAAGTGTTTGAAGTGCCGGACAAAAGCGGCGGATGCGAACATTGAGCGGACTACACCGCAGGGGGCTGCCATGAGGTCACTGCTGCTATCTTGTGCCGTATGCCTCATGCTTCTAACTGCTTGCAGCGGCAGTGGAACCGGAGATATCCCCCGACTGCTCCAAGTGGTGCCAGTTTTCCGCCTCTCGCCACCACTGCTTTTCCATCTGCATCCCCTATTCAACCTGACGCATCTCTTTCTCCTGCTCCAACCGTTTTCCCTGCCCAGGATGCAGCTTCACTCATCCCCGCGGGATGGCACTTGTTGGATAATCATCAGCATGTGATGGCAGAAGGCGATTTGAATAAGGATGGCATTCCGGATGTGGCAATGGTTATAGAGCGAGCGGAAGGCGGGCTGGAGGCTCCCCGCTCCTTATTGATAGCATTCGGCACCAAGGAGAATACATACTCTCTGTCCATTCTGGCCGAGCATGTAATTTTATCCGCTTGGGAGGGAGGCGTTTTTGGCGATCCCTTTAGTGGACTCTCTATTGACCGGGGCTCTGTGGTGGTCAGTGATTACGGAGGCAGCAGCACGAAGTGGTACCATACGTACCGGTTCAGATTCCAGGATAATGATTGGTACCTCATCGGGGCGACCATGGGAACCATTTTCCCCGTTAGTGAAGAATTAGGGATGGGCGTTGATGAGGATGATTATAACCTGCTGACAGGCGACTTTATTAGTAAACGAACCAATAAAGCGGGAACGGAAGAAGTTACAAAAGGGAACAGAGGAAAGAAGCCGCTTGTGAAGCTGGGTGAGTTTGATATAACTAACATATAAGCAGGTGGATTGACGGATAGGAGGGAGGATGACATGCGCAAGAAAGCTTCGAACAAATCTGGATCTGAGCAGCCGCCCCAACATGCACTTTTTCTGTTGCCGGCCGAGGAGCTACATGCCGTTCTCCGCGCCACGGATGATGTTATTGGCGAAGGAGGACGTACGCAGGTAGCCAAGATACTGAAGGGCTCTAAGGAGAAGCAGCTGCTTGAGAAGGGACTGGACCAGAATCCCGCCTACGGCTTTTTCCATGACCTGAAGCTGGAACAGATTATGGAGAAATCGATAGTCTGATCGATAGGCATTATATCCGTACAGAGTGGGAAGGGAAGTACTGGATAGAGAGTGGCATTACCCCTGTGAGTATGGAATATTTGAAGAGGCGAAACCGCGGGAGCATATGGAGGTGGCCGAATGGCAAGCCCTTTTGGTACAGCGAACAAGATCGCTGATTGTTCGTTCCGAACAGCCGATTTTCCTCGATTGCCAGGAATGCGGACACCCGTTTATCTTCGATGAATATGACTTGAGCTGTTACCAGCCGGACGGGATTCAATTTACAGAAATTTGCCCCCGCCGCCAGTTTGATAAGGAAGAAAGAGAAATGAAGAGGAGTGAAAAACGTGGTAGGAAGAAATGATCCCTGCCCTTGCGGAAGCGGAAAGAAGTATAAGCAATGCTGTTGGCAGAAGCAGGCGGACATCAGCTGAAGTATTCATGGAGCCTTTATGTGGAGCAAACCGGAGGTTAAATCAGCGGTAATGACAAAGATTCAATAACTGCAGGAGGAAACACAACAGTCCTCAGGACGGGAGCTGTCTTCCTCAGATATTATTGCAGCCCATTTCCCGGATCTGATCAATTTGTGCCACGGCATCAATAACAGGGACAAGTAGGCTAAAACGCCTTCGGCACCACGAAAAGTGGGGGCAGAAGACGTTTTTCTTTTGCCAAAAAACAGGTATGAAATGGAATGATAGCGAATCATATGGGAGAGAAGGTGCTGCAGCAAATTAGTGGTAAGGAGAGTACAGACATGCGGTTGCGGGGAATGATTACGCGGAGATTTCCCAGGTATATGATGCTTTTATTGGCGTTTACGTTATTAATCGGGGCCATTCCGGTGTTGTCCCTTGGCCTGTATTCCTATTATGTGGCGGCGGGTGATGTGGAGCAGAAGACCAAGGAAAGTAATATGCAGCTGCTGTCCCAGACCCAGATGTATATCGAGCAACTGAAAAAAACGACAGAGCTGACCGGCAATCAATTTGCCCGTTCCCCTCTGGTGGCGGCGGCCTTGAGCGCGCCCATTGATGTGGAGGAGCATATCCAGATCCGGGACCTGTACTCGGGCTTGTATAATCTGCAGACGTTCTCCAGTGTAAGCGAGGCGTATCTCATTGACCTTCAGCATGATTGGGTGCTGAACTTTACTTCGGTCAATTCCCTGAACGGACTCTCCTTCAAGGACCGGCTTCCAGTCTATGCCAATCATCCGAATAATATGTTCTGGGACACGGGTTATCTTCCCTCGGACGGGGGAGCGGCTCCGGCAGGTACAGGGAATGATACCATCCGGTTGGTGCAAAAGCTGCCTATATTGCCCTTTACCCATCAGCCCAAGGGGTTCCTGATTATTGAAATTGACAAACCGCGGCTCCGGGCCATGCTGACGGACAATACCAAGGAGCAGATGGGCAAGGTCTATGTGATGGATTACACCGGGCTGGATTTCCTGGACCGGAGCGATGAGGAAGCCTCCCATTATGCGGCCATGAATAAGCGGATTGCCGAATCCATTGCCTCCTCGGGGCAGTCTTCCGGATATATGTACGGCCGGATAGATAACCGGGATATGGTCTTTACCTACAGGCAGTCCTCGTATAACGAGTGGATCTATGTATCCGCCGTATCCCTCAAGGAGTTGACCCGGGAAACCCGCAAGATCGCCACAGGCACCGTGGTGGCTTCCGGTCTGGTGCTGATCGTGGTGGGGCTGCTGGCCTGGTTTATTACCCGCAGGATGTATTCGCCCATCCGCAGGCTGGCCGAGATGACGGAGGCCGTCTCCATCGGGGAAAGCGGCGGTAAGGATGAGTTCTCCTCGCTGGAGAAACGGTTTGACATTCTGTTCAGCAACAGCCAGAACATGCAGCAGCAGATGCAGGACCAACTGGCGCAGCTGAAACAGTTCCTGATGCTGAAGCTGTTGGCGGGCCAACTATCTGAGAGCGAGTTTACCTATAGGAGCGCCCTGTTCGGATTCCCCGCCGGGTGGAAGCGGCTGGCGGTACTGACCCTGCAGATCGATACCCTCCAGGATACCCGCTACGGGGAGCATGATAAGGAGCTGCTGTTGTTTGCCATCCAGAATATGGTGGGTGAGCTCATTGCTCCGGAGGTGCTGTTCAGTCCCGTTCTGGTGAACCAATCCCAGGTCAACATGGTGGCCAGCGGCCTGGAGGACGAGGGAGAGCTGCGGGCCTATTATTATGGGCTGTGCGAGCTGATCAAGTCCAAGGTAATGGAGTTCCTGAAGGTGAGCATCAGCATCGGCATCAGCAGCCCCTTCGAGCAAACCTCTTATGTGGTGCGCGCTTATAATGAAAGCCTGGAGGCGTTGAAGCGGCGCGTCTATCTGGGCAGCGGTATGATTATCCATTACGGGGATACGGAGCCCGGGCTAAGCAATATGGCCGCTGCCGCATACACCCAGATCAAGTGGACGGAGGATCAGCTGATCCAGGCCCTGAGCCTGGGGGATACGGAAAAAGCCACGGACTGGTTCGATACGTATGTATCCGAGCTGTCGGAGAGCAATCTCAGCACGAAGGAATACCCGGTGTTTATGATGCAGCTGGTCTCCCGGATCTACCAGATTGTCCAGGAGAAGGGCGGAACCGTTCATCATGTGCTGGGGGAACGGGCCTCTTACACCAGGTTAATGCGGCTGAATGCGCTGGATGATATTGCAGTATGGTTCAAGCGGGATCTGATCCAGCCCGTGGGATTGTTCCTGGCGGGCTTGGAGGATTCGCAGTATGTCAGCATTGCCAATAAGATTATCCAGCTGATCAAGGAAGGCTACAGCCGGGATATGACGCTGGAGGGCTGCGCGGAGGAGCTGAAGTTCCATCCTGTTTATCTGGGCCGGGTTTTCAAGCGGGAAACCGGCATGACCTTCAGCGAATATCTGGTCAATTACCGGATGACCCTGGCCAAGGAATGGCTGGAAAACACCAATATGAAGGTGTCCGATATCTCCGACAGGCTGAATTATTCCAATACAACGGCCTTTATCCGCAGCTTCCGCAAGGTAGTGGGGATCACGCCGGGGCAGTTCCGGACGAACCAGCAGAAGCAAGCTTAGCATAGACATTATCCAATTCCGTCATAGAGGCCCCGCCGGGCCGCCTATGGCGGATCTTTTTGTGGACAGGATGAAGTGTTACATCAAAATGTGGGTTCCCCCAAAAGTATCCGGAGTCCGCTTCGGAGCGTTCCGTCACTTTTGGGGGATATTTTATACGTTGTCTGATGGTAGCCTGCAGGTATGATGATGATCATTTCCTCTGGTCTTTTCCGGAAAATCCAGGAATAACAAGGGTTTGCGCGAAGAAGTTGGTTACGATCTATAGCATGTAATAACAGCCGGGATGATAATGGGGGCATGCAAATGAAATGGATGACGGCCGAAAGGAGATTAACCGGTGAGTATACCAGCAGATGCGAAAGTGCAAACAGAAGTCAGAGTATCAAGCAAGCACAGGTGGATAAAGGAACTCCTAAAGGACCGGTGGCTGTATGTCATGGCATTGCCCGGCCTTCTGTATTTCCTGGTGTTTAAGTACGTTCCCATGTACGGGCTAATCATGGCATTCCAGGATTTTAAGCCCCATCTGGGATTTATGGACAGCCAATGGGTCGGACTCAAGCACTTCTCCCGCTTCTTCGGGGAAGAGCAGTTCTGGATGCTGTTTCGCAACACCTTCTTATTGGCAATTTACAACCTGCTTTTCTTTTTCCCGCTGCCTATCGTGCTCTCCTTAATGCTCAATGAGCTGCGGAAGGACCGGGTCAAGCGTTTCGTCCAAACCCTGATCTATATTCCCCACTTCGTATCCTGGGTGGTGGTGGTGGGTATCTTCTACATTCTGTTCACCACGGAAGGCGGAGCAGTCAACGAGCTGCTGTATTCGATTACGGGAGAGAAGGTTCCTTTTCTGCTGGAGCCAGGCTGGTTTCGAACCATGATTATTTCCCAGTCTATCTGGAAAGAGGTAGGGTGGGGCACGATTATCTTCTTGGCCGCATTGGCCGGGGTGGATTTGCAGCTGTATGAAGCAGCCCGGATGGACGGAGCAGGCCGCTGGAGGCAGATGTGGCATGTTACGCTCCCGGCGATCCGCAGCACCATTATCATCCTGCTGATTCTGAAGCTGGGAAGCTTCCTGGACTCGGGCTTCGAGCATATCTTCCTGATGCTCACGCCGACCAACCGGGAGGTTGGGGAGGTATTCGATACCTACGTCTATGTCAAAGGGCTGACGCAGGGGCAGTTCAGCTACAGTGCAGCGGTGGGCATGTTCAAGTCGGTGGTGGGGCTGATCCTCGTCTTGTCATCCAACTGGCTGGCCAAACGCTTCGGTGAAGAAGGCGTCTATTAATCTACCGGAAAGGAGGTGCGACATCCATGAAGCAGGACCATACATGGAGCAATCGGCTGTTCGATATAGTCAATACCGCATTGTTATCCCTGATCGGAATCATCTGTGTGCTGCCCTTTATCTATGTGCTTGCCGTATCGTTTACGGCTCCGCATATTGTGGCAGAAGGCGGATTTATCTTGTACCCGAAGGAGGTTTCCCTGGCGGCATACCGGTACATTTTTTCCTCCAATGCCTTAATCCGGAGCCTGGGGGTATCCATATACATTACCGTAGTCGGCACACTCCTCAATCTTGTGTTTACATCTTTATTGGCGTACCCGCTCTCCCGGAAAAGCTTCAAGGGCCGGAGTGTGATGCTGTTGGCGGTGCTGTTCACCATGCTGTTTAACGGGGGGTTGATCCCCACCTATTATGTGGTGAAGTCCCTGCATCTGATTGATTCTCTCTGGGCTTTGATGATTCCGACGGCAATCAGCGCCTTTAACCTGATTATCCTCAAGAACTTCTTCCAGCAGATGCCGGACGGGATTGAGGACTCCGCCAAGATTGACGGCTGCAATGACCTGGGCATTCTGTTCCGGATCGTCATCCCGCTGTCCTTGCCCGCCATCGCCACCTTCGGACTGTTCTACGCGGTGGATCATTGGAATAAGTTCTTCAGCGCCGTCATGTATATCAATAATAATGAGAAGTGGCCGATTCAGGTGCTGCTCCGGGAAATCGTCATCAATGCCAACAGCCGTGTAGGCGACACGAATATTGAGGAAATGAATATTCAACCGCTCACCATCAAGATGGCGGTCATCGTTTTCGCTACCCTGCCGATTATGGCGGTGTATCCGTTCCTGCAGAAGCATTTTGCCAAAGGGGTTATGCTGGGGTCTGTGAAAGGGTAAGATTCTCCCAAAAGTGACGAGATGCTTTGTAGCGAATTTCGGAGCCTTTTGGGGGAGCCCCTGTAAATGATATTCATAAAAAAATAGTGGGAGGTCAACATGTATGGGAAGATGGAAAAAAAGCGCTTTGGTTAGTTCGGCTGTAGCGGGGACGATGCTGGTATCCGTTGCCTGCGGCAGCTCAGGAGGTTCCACCGATAACGGAGCCAAGGAAACGGCAGGGGCCACGAAAGCTCCGTCCGCTGCTTCGGCAGCACCTGCTACAGCCACGGCGCAGGCACCCCTTAACCTCACCATTGCGATTAGCCAGGTAGGGGATATTCCCGCCAAGGGCAATGCGGTGGAGCAGGCCATCGAGAAGCTGACCAATACCAAGCTGGAGATTCAATGGATTCCGTCCACGGCGTACAACGATAAGATCAACGTGATGCTGGCCTCCAACGAAATTCCCAAGCTGCTGAGAGTGGTCCAGGGGCCGACGGTAGTTAACGCCATCGAATCCCAATTGTTCTGGGAAATCGGGCCGCATCTGAAGGATTACAAGAATCTGAATGCGCAGAACCCGCAGTTCTACCAGAACATCTCGGTGGAAGGTAAAATCTACGGTGTACCGCTGTACCGCAACATGGGACGGGGCGCGTATGTCTACCGCAAGGATTGGATGGATGCCCTGGGCTTGCAGCTGCCCAAGACCATGGATGACTGGTACAATGTGGTGAAGGCGCTAACATTGAATGACCCGGATAAGAACGGCAAGAACGATACCTATGGCATTGTGCTGAACAAAAAATATAACGAAGGTGTCGCCTCCTGGCTGACCCGGTTCGCCGTCATGATGGGCGGGGTTAATAAGTGGAGCGTGGACAAGGACAATAACTTTACGCCGGAGCACGAAACCAAGGAATTTATGGATGTGCTGAACCTGTTCCGCAAGCTGTATGCGGAGAAGCTGATCAACCAGGACTTTGCCGTATTGGATGCCACGGAGCAGGAGAAGCTGTTTGATACAGGCCGCGCCGGTATCCGCTTCGCGGTTGCCACCAACGGCAAAAGCCAGCAGGACCGGTTGAGCAAGACCAATCCGGCGGCAGTGGTGGATGTGGCCAGCTTCGAAGGGCCGCAGGGCATCCGGATCTCCTCCGAGGCGGGCAATAACGGATTCTTCGTCATTCCCAAGTCCTCCGTGAAGACCGAAGCCGAAATGAAGCGGGTGCTGGGTTTCCTTGACAGCCTGATGGAGCCGGCGGCCTCCACGCTGCTCCTGCGCGGCATCGAAGGCACCCACTTCGGCAACACCGCTGATGGACGGACGGAGTTCATCGGCGACGGCTTCAACATTTTCCAACGTGAGGTGAAGCCTTACCGGGATAACCTGACGGTGCTGGAGGGCTACAACGTGAAGCCCTTGAAGGATGTGCCCATTGGCGAAAAAGGAACCAAGATGGAATCCGACGGCATCAAGTACATCGTTTCCAACCCTGCCTTGACTCTGAAATCCGCCACCTTGTCGGAGCGGGGCCAGGAGCTGGATCAGCTGCTGATGGATGCGGAAACCAAATACATCATGGGCAAGATTGATGAAGCCGGCTGGAAGGAAGAAATCAGCAAGTGGAAGAAAAACGGCGGCGACAAGCTGATGGCCGAATATAAGGAATCGTACGCTAAGCTGAAGAAGTAAATGTATGGTAGCGACACCTCCGCATGGAATGATGCGGGGGTGTTTTTTGCATGACCTTATTTTCTTGTCATTTTGTTGACTCACACCTGTACTCCATATATATTGTTCATTGGAGGTGCAGATCATTGTCAATCATACGCAGTAACCTAAAAGAAATTATGGAAGTGCACGATCCCAAGTTATCGATACGCAAGCTTGCGAAGGATATCCATTATCACTTTGACTCTGTTCGCAGAATGTACAAGGATGAAATGGTCCAGTATCCGCGGGATCTGCTGCAGAAGCTTTGTGAATATTTTAATGTGCAGCCTGGTCAGCTTATTGTATTTGATGAGAGGGAATCAGGCATGCAGAATATAGATGAATGGAAAAGCGCGGAGGAAACGGATCTCTCGGTGTAAAATAGACTGAATTTATTTTTACAGGTAAACGCTCTCTAATTTGACAAGAAATTATGGTCATGTTATGATGGTGTTGACAAGAAATTATGGTCGGTTAATAGAAGGGGAACCCTGAACATGATGCAGGGTTCCCCTTTTCACCTGATACTAAAAGGAGAGAAGAGATGAAAATCCAACTTTGCTTTACTGCCCATGGTCAAAAGGCAATCAATGAATTCGAGAACCATGAGCTTATTGAGTCCTTTTCCCGACACATGAAGACGCTGACCAAAAAATACACGGTGGTTACCTCTGTCCCGCTCATTGATAATCAGGATATCGCTTCGGCTGGTGTTCTGAACGTCAATTGTGAGGCAGAAACGAACGAAGCCAATATGTTTTTCAGGGAATTGGCACGGGATATGAAAAGTCCTCTGAACAAAAGAATTACTGGAAAGCTGGGCAATATCTTTAATGCTAAAGTGGTAAAGTAAACGACAGAAGGGCCGCTGATTAACCTCGAGCGGCTTTTTTCTATGTCTTCTGCCCATTTTCTGCATAAAACGCCAAAAATCGATCAAAAATCCTTGACAATGACCATCCTTCCTTTAATAATAAGAAGAAAGTCAGGAAGGAAATGGTTGTTTATCCATCTGCCTTTTAGACGAAGTGATGAATAGGGAGAGATAGAGAGATGAAGAAGACGGTAGCCATTGCAGTAATCGCTTGTTTGTTGGCTTTGAACGGCTTGTTTGTAAGCAAGGCAAGTGCCGCTGAGATTACCTTGGATGACGCGTACAAAGCGTACAATACGGTACTGACCAAAGCGGGCGGAGAGAAGTTCAACCTGGCGGATATCAACAAGGACGGTATTCCGGAGCTGGTTGTGGACTCTCTGCAAGTGTATACATATACTGCTGATGGTGTGGAACTGTTGTTTGACAGCTGGGTACTGTGCAAGTTCTATGCTTCCGCAGAATCCAAGTACCTGCTGTATTATTACGATTGGCAAGAAAGCTCCGACTGGTCCATCTATGAGATCGATTCCACCAAGAAGAGCCAGGATGGCAACTCCCTGCATTTTGTGGAGAGCTTCCACCGCAATGATGCCGCATACAGCCACCAGACGATTTACGGAGAGCCTGGAGTGGACATCACGTTGGATGAGCTTAATACCAAGCTGGAGGCCGAGGTGCCCCATAAAGCAGAGATTGAAATGATCTATACCAACGATGAAGCAACCCGTGCCAAGGTGTTCTCCGGCCAATCCGCTGAAGCTCAGCCTGCTGCAAAGCCCCAAATGATTGCTGAGCCTTCTGCCTCCAAGGTATTGGTGGACGGCAAGGCTGTTCAATTCCAGGCTTATGCCATTGATGGAAATAACTATTTCAAGCTGCGTGACATTGCTGCAGTTCTGAATAAATCCGCGAAGCAATTCGAAGTGGGCTTTGATGCCAAGCTGCAGTCCATTACCTTAACTGCCGGCAAAGCTTATACCCCCACCGGCGAAGAGCTGGCGGCGTCTACAGATTCCGCCAAGCAAGAGGCCCAGCCTACCGCCTCCGCCATTTACCTGAACGATAAGGAAATCGAGCTGGTGGCTTACAACATTGGCGGGAATAATTACTTCAAGCTGAGAGACCTGGGTAAGACCATTAACTTCGGCGTAGCCTGGGATGCGGCCAACAATGCGATTAAAATCCAGACTGCTGACGCTTACCAAGAGGAATAGACGTTAGGATTTATAGCAATAAGAGGTTCTCACCATGCCGTGTATGGGGGGCCTCTTATTTTTTTGCAGGCTATCCTTAGCGGTTATGGATTCTCTGTGGTTGGGAAGAAATAGGGAGGGAAACCGTTCAGAGCGTGAGCTTTGTCACTTGTGCTATAATTTAAGGAAGTAACGATTTTATAGATAAGGGCGGATTGAACTTTCATGCACCACACGTTGTTGATTATCGGCGCAGGCGCATCGGGGCTTATGGCCGCGGTGACGGCGAAGGATCTGGGCATTGATACCGCCATTCTGGAGGGCAATGACCGGATCGGCAAAAAAATACTGGTGACCGGCGACGGCCGCTGCAACCTGACCAATACCTCTACTGCTTCCGGCACGGATGAGACGGCTGCTTTATCCGCGAAATTCCACGGGAATACACCCGGTTTTCCTGTGAAGGTGCTGGAGCAGCTTGGTGTCCGGGAAACCATGGACTTTTTTTACTCCCTCGGGCTGCCACTAACTCACCTGAAGGACGGCATGATGTATCCCCGCTCCCTGCAAGCTGCGTCGGTGACGGACATCTTCGAGCTGGCGCTGGAGGAGCAGGAAATCCCTGTTTATTTTCAGCATAAAGCAGTAGAGGTTGCAGTTTCAGCTGGGTATCCACGGTTTACGGTGAGGTGTCACACGGAAGTGGAGGAGCAGGCCGTATTTACCTGTGACTTCCTGCTTATTGCCACCGGCGGCCTGACTGCACCTCATACAGGAGCGGACGGCTCCGGTTATACGATGGCGGAACGGCTGGGTCATACGGTAGTGGACACTGTGCCCGCTATTGTACAGCTTAAGGTACAGTATCCGCATCTGAAGGCCTTGTCCGGCATTAAGCTGCAGGGGAGAGCCCATATTCTGATTAACGGAGAGATTGTCCGCAGCGAATCCGGTGAGATCCAGTTTACGGAGTATGGACTATCCGGGCCGCCTATCCTCCAGCTCAGCCGGGAGGCCTCCGTTCATCTTGGCAGAGGCGACACGGTCAGTGTGGCCGTGGATCTGATGCCGGGGCGCACCGAGGAAGAGGTTGTGGATTTCCTGGATATGCATTGGGGCATCTTCGGGCACCGGACGGTGGCGGATTCCTTCATCGGCATTCTGCACAAAAAATTGACTCCCGTGCTGCTGAAGGAAGCCGGTATCGACAAACAACCGAATCTGCTATGCCAGGATCTGTCCTGGAGGGCAAAAGCGATCTTCTACCGGATACTCAAGCATTGGGAATTCAAGGTGACGGATACCAACGGCTACGCTCATGCCCAAACCACGGCGGGGGGCATTGATACGGCCGAGCTTGTAGATGGAACGCTGGAATCCAGACTGGTTCCGGGGCTTTATTTTGCCGGCGAGGTGATGGATGTGGACGGGGATTTCGGGGGATATAATTTGCAATGGGCCTGGAGCTCCGGCTACGCGGCCGCCAAGGCGGTTGCTGAATCTATGAAGCAAAAGGATGTTTCGATATGAAGGTATACCAGAATTCCACCCATCACCAGGTTTTTGTGATCGGGGCCGGGGCAGCGGGGCTGATGGCGTCGGTGACGGCCCGGGACCTGGGGTTGGATGTGGCGATGATCGATAGCAATGACCGTATCGGCAAAAAGGTGCTTACCACCGGCAACGGCCGCTGCAATATTACTAATGAATCCACGGCAATGGGAACCGAGGAAGCGGTGGCGCTGGCGCGAAAGTACCACAGCAATAACGCGGGTTTTCCGCTGCCTGTTCTGGAGCAGTTCGGCATCCGACAGACCATCGATTTCTTCTTTATGTTGGGCTTGCCGCTGATCAGCCTGGAGGATGGCCGGATGTATCCCATGTCCTTGCAGGCAGGGGCGGTGCTGGATATCTTCCAGCTGGCGCTGGAGGACCGGAACGTTCAGGTGTATTTCAAAAATAAGGTGTTGGATGTGACCGTTTCGGAGGAGCATCCGCGTTTTTCGATCCTGTGCCAGAACGAGGCGGGAGAGGAGCATGTCTACACCAGCGAATATCTGATCCTCTGTACGGGAGGGTTGACCGCACCCAAAACGGGTACAGACGGCTCCGGATATACCCTGGCCGGGCGCCTGGGCCACACCCTCGTCAACCCGGTGCCGGGGATCGTGCAGCTGAAGCTGGATTATCCGCATCTGAAGGAGCTGTCCGGCGTCAAGTTCGACGGGACAGGCCGGATTCTCGTGAACGGGGAGATCATCCGCAGCGAGTTCGGGGAAATTCTGTTTACGGACTATGGCCTCTCCGGTCCGCCGATTCTCCAGCTCAGCCGGAAGGCTGCCTTTTATCTGGCTCAGGGGGAAGAGGTCATCCTGTCGGTTGATCTGATGCCCGACCGGACAGAGGAGGAGGTGGCGGAGTTCCTAAACGGGCATTGGCGCATCTTCGGACACCGGACGGTGGCTAATTCCTTCATCGGTGTGGTTAACAAGAAGCTCATCCCCATTCTGCTGAAGGAGGCGGGCATTGGCGAAAGTGATACGGGAATGCTGTGCCGTGACCTGACGGAGGAGACGAAGCACACCTTCATCCGGTTAATGAAGCAGTGGGCATTCCGGGTCACGGATACCAACAGCTTCACCAACGCCCAAACCACAGCCGGAGGCATCGATACCACCGAGCTGACGGAGGGCACGCTGGAATCCAGGCTTGTGCCGGGACTGTATCTGGCCGGAGAGGTCATGGATGTGGACGGGGACTGCGGCGGGTATAACCTGCAATGGGCCTGGAGCTCCGGTTATGTGGCAGCAACCGCTCTTGCGAAGCGGGTGGCGGGGGTTTAAACGGCAATGGGGTCATGAATAGGCGAGACATGCCGCGGCAGCAGAGGGTACTCTGACGCCGCGGATTTTTGTGTACGAGAACAAGAAGCGTATGGTAAAAAATAGGACAGAAATATAGAAAAATACACGAATATGAGCTAATGATTATATCGGAAATATATCCCATTGTGCTAATCTGGGGATGTTTGGAAGCTGCTTGTCCGTTTATTAATATGAGGAGAATAGAGGTGGGGAAAGGAACTGCAAGGTTTTGTGGTTGCGCTTTCAATTGAAGCTGGTATCACACTAAAGCCAGGAGGGATTCATTAATGAACCGGAAGCTGAAGCATGCCATTAGCATTGCCCTGTTATTTACCCTAGTGATTTCCTTATTGTCCGGAGGGTTCGTCAACACCACTACACATGCCGCAGGTGTAACGATTACCGGTAGCGGCGGATGGAACGAAACGGCTTTTGTCCAGTGGTCGCCTGTGAGCAATGCGCAAGGCTACAATGTCTATGTGAAACCTGCCAGCGCAGCGGATACCCAATACAAGCAGCTGGATAACCAACTGATCCGCAAGTATCCTTCCTACTGGAGAGCGGATGCGGTGGGTCTTGCTGCCGGCAGCTATGTGATGAAGGTGGAAGCACGGCTGTCCGACGGTTCCACTGCCACGGCCGTATCCGGTGCTTTGGCTGTAGCGGCCCATGACCGGTCGGGGTTTGCCTTTTCCCCTAATTCGCAATACGGGACAGGCTCAGGTGCTTATAACAACGACGGCACCCTGAGAACCGGGGCCAAGGTGGTGTATGTCACTTCCCAAACGGCCAAAACCGTCACTCTCGATGTGAAGATCAATAGCTCCGGCGGCTTACAAACCGCTGTTGGCCTTGGAGAAATTCTGAAGCTTCGGCAAAAGGGCTACGATACCACTCCTCTTGCTGTTCGCTTTATCGGGAAAATTACCGCCTCCGACATGAGCGGCCAGTTGAACAGCAGCGGATACCTGGAGGTAAAGGGGAAGAACAACTATGCTGAAATGAATCTGACCCTGGAAGGGATCGGTAACGATGCCTATGCTTACGGATGGGGAATGCTCCTCCGTTATACCGGCAACGTAGAAGTGAGGAATCTGGGCCTGATGCTGTTCCCGGATGATGGAATCTCCATGGATACCGGCAATGTGAACGTATGGGTGCATAACAACGACGTATTTTATGGAAGCGCCGGGGGAGATGCCGACCAAGCCAAGGGTGACGGCTCCACTGACCTGAAGGGCGGCTCCACGTACATCACCATTTCCTACAACCACTATTGGGATTCGGGAAAATCCTCCCTGGTGGGCTTGAGCGAGTCCTCGCCGTTCTATGTGACCTTCCACCACAACTGGTTCGACCATTCCGACTCCCGCCATCCGCGGATCAGAGTGGCTTCGGTGTATATCTACAACAACTACTTTGACGGTGTCTCTAAATATGGGGTGGGTATGACCTCTGGCGGTTCCGCATTCGTGGAATCCAACTACTTCCGGAACACTAAGTACCCCATGCTGATTTCCCTGCAGGGTACGGACGCTCTGGGTGAAGGTACCTTCTCCGGTGAGCCCGGGGGTGTAATCAAGGCTTACAATAATACCATTGTTGGTGCAACCGGTCTGATCTACGCCAACTCCAATGCAGGCACAGCGCCGGCCAATGCAACCTCCTTTGACGCTTACCTGGCTGCTTCCCGGAATGAAGCTGTGCCCAGCTCGTACAAGGCGGTTTCCGGCGGAACCTCGTATAACAACTTTGATACTACCGTGAATACAGGAGTCAGCGCATCGGCCGTGGACAATGTGGCTAATGTGGAGCAAGTTGTAAAAGCCAAAGCAGGACGTCTTGGCAGCGGCGACTTTACCTGGACGTTTAACAATGCGGTAGATGACACGTCCTATGCACTCAATACAGCACTGATGGCTAAAATCACAAGCTATGCCACTCAACTGGTATCCGTAGGCGGCAACTCCAGCACAGGTCCGACTCCGACACCAACGGCCACGCCGACCGCTACACCAACACCGACGCCAACAGCTACACCGACGGCAACGCCTACTGCAACACCAACGGCCACACCGACGGCAACGCCTACCGCAACACCAACCGCAACACCGACTCCGGTGCCCGGCGCCAATGTTCATAACTTCACCACATCCGGTACCACCAGCAGCTTCTTCAACATTCAAGGCAATCTGTCCACCACCAAGGGCACCGTTGCCTATAACGGCCTGACCCTGACCCAATGCCTGAAAATCGAAAGCTCCACCAGCATCAGCTTCACCACCACCAAGGTCTCTACCTTAACCTTGGTGCTGAATTCAGCAGATGACACCAAAATCAAGGTAGACGGCACCAGCTACAGCATGACGGGCGGCATCGTCACCGTTTCCCTAGCTGCGGGCTCCCACACCATCACCAAAGCGGACACCACCAACCTGTTTTATATGAAGGTGGAGTAAGGGAAAGAACGTATAATAAGGCGAAGCCCCCAGCCAGTTGGTTGGGGGTTCTTTTGTGTATGCCAACAGGGGCGTTGTCTCTAGCTTGATGAATATTTGTAAACTGAACCCATTTGGCTTATATGTTATATTATTGGAAAGTCGGGTTTGGAGGTGACGGGGATGCGATGGGATGAGGTGCGTGAACAGTTTCCGAATGAATGGATCGTCTGCGAGGCATTAAAATCCCGTTTGGAAGAGGGATATTGGCTTGTTGACGAAGTGGCCGTCATAGATCGTTTTGATGATTCCGCCGTTGCTATGAAGCGGTATTACGAATTACATCGTGCCCAGCCCTATCGGGAATACGGCTTTTTCCATACATCCAGAGAAAAACTTCGATTACGTGAAAATTGGGCTGGAGTGCGAGGTCCCAGATGAATATAGATATAAGGTATGGGCTCGGCAGGGACAATATTTAATGCGGATGCTGTGGATGTTATTGGGGTTAAGGTTGAACCCGACGATTTTATGAACAAAATCAGAGGCGTAGGGGGAATAGAGGTCGTGTATTCCAAGCTATTTGATTTTGTGAAAGTTGGGCAGCCATACTGCCAGGTTTGAAGTAGAAATTGGTGAATGAATGATGGCATGGAGATAGATGGCATCATTGGATTTGATTTTATCCATTCGGCTGGTCTGGTGATTGACGCGAAGGAACTGAACGTATTGGCTAATCGTTGATTATATTTCACCTAAACATACCTTCAGCTTTTGACAGTGGACGGTTTAGATTTACTATAAACCCCCAAAGGCGCTAACTGAGCTTTTCAGTGAAGCGCCTTTCTTTGTCTGCTAGGCCTTGTTTTGTATCTCCCTCAGCCTGCTGATCTCCCACGTCAACATGCTCTTTTCGATTCGTAAATGCAGCAGTTCTGTCTGCAAATCCTTCATGATCACCTGAACCGCGGAAAGGATAGCTTCGGCTGTTGGGAGATGAATGGCCTCTGCCTTTTCCGAGATCAAATCCAGAAGGTGATCGGTGCATTCTTCACAAACTTGAATCCCCATGTAAAGCTCGTCTTCCTCTTCGATCATTCCATTGTAAGTCTTCAGCAATTCGGCCAAGGTCGTCACCTCTATTATAAATCCATCCATTCTTTCTATGAGGATATCACATTTACTTTATGCGCTTGGTACGTATATACGTAATTTTCGATGCAAAGGTATATACACTTAAATCTCAGCTGTGTAACCAAGGATTAACAAATATCTCCACAAAAAGGCCTGGATCGTTTATACTAAGATTCGACATAAACTTATTGTTAGGTATTACAATTAATGGTTTTTATGGAGCTATAACAACCTTGTGGTGACTTGATAAACTTTGGAATAAAACAGGAGGCACAGATGGCCAGAACCTATCATGCGGAAGGAAGACAGCTTGCCAATTTACTGAGGGCCATAATAGTCCTACTTGCAGTAGGATTATTTTATATCGGAGCCCATTGGGGCGCCGCTGTAGGAGTGTTTTTCGGAGGACTTATATTCGCAGAAATGATGGGGAGCATGTGGACTCAAAAACGCAGAGAAGAAAAGAGGAAACGTGGCAGAGCTTCAAGAACTGCTTCAGTCAAACCCCATTTCTCCACCTCCATACATGTTTCCAAAGGTTGTAGAACGGATGCAGAAATTCTGGGCAGTGCCTTTCATGAAATGTCTTGGGCGGAGTTTGAGCGATTGTTGGCTTTATATTTCCGGGATCAAGGCTACGAGGTTAATGAAGTAGGAATCGGCGGGAATGATGGCGGAGTGGACCTGGTCATACGAGATAGACGGGGGGAGAAAACAGCAGTTCAGGCCAAATGTTATGCTGATCACCATTTGGTCCCTGTGCAAATGGTAAGGGAATTGGTTGCAGCCAAGCGGAACCATGATTGTATTCTGACCCTCCTTGTGACCACCTCCGACTTAACCGGACCTGCCAAAAAGGAAGCCGAGCAATTTAAAGTGGATTATTGGCACGGTGCTCTGCTGGAACAAAAACTGCGGTCTTGGGGAAAGTGGCAACCGGGAAAGAAGGCGTCAGGTAAGAATCGGGAGATGACTTCCGTCAAGAAGGAGCTTCCTTTGGCGCGCAAAGAAGTAGCAGTGGCAAGTTCCGTTACCTGCAAGTGCGGAGCCGCGATGATCAAACGTAAAACCAAAACCGGCGAGGAGTTCTATGGCTGCACCACCTTCCCCGCCTGCCGGCATACCAAATCAATGTGAGAAGGGTGGGGCCATGTCCAGGAGAAAAAAATTATCGATTTCCATGTTATTGGTGGAAGGAATAGCGTTAGTTTGTATGTTGAAGGTATTTGTATGGGTAATCGGCAATAATGTGATGAAGTCTCCTTTTAGTGTGCCGGAGCTGGATTATGCCTTGTTTGGCCTTGGGGCATTACTGGTTCTTCGGGTTGGTTACGTTGTGGCTAAAGCCAAGGTATCGAATAAGGTAGCTCACATCAAACCTGTTGGTGATAATGAACTCGAACTTCCCTCTTTAGATGAACATGTCTGTGCCTACTGCGGTAAAGCGGTTAGTGAAAAGGTATGGAAATATTGTAAATCCAATTCTCACAGGTTTCAGGGGAAAGTATATTGTTACGACCACCAGCGTTCGGTAAAGTAATACATTTTTCTTTCACAGCTAAGGAGACTAAAACATGAATGCAGTTAACCTATTAGAAAAAGGAAATTGGTATGGGACATGCGATCCGAGCGGTGACATTGCATCACTAAGAGCTGCTCTTGCAGAAGCATCGGCAGAAACGGACATCGCTCTAATCATCACGGAATTATTCAAGTTGGGTGATTTTGCCGCTAAGGCCATGCTCATTCAACGGATGAACACGACGAAAAACGAGAGTATGATGAATGCATACATACGCTTATTTTGTTTGGTCGCCTCACATCAGGATCTGATGAAAGTGGAAAACCTGGCCTTCCTTTCCGACTTATCCGAACAAAATGCCGATACCTTTGCTTCATCTGCCGTTCATACATTATCTTATGAGGCCGTTCCTTATCTGTTGGCTATGCTCGACGAATGGGAGGATACGAATGTAGAGGAGACCATCCGAAACTCATTGGATATCTTCCTGAATTATTCCGATGAGCTGGATGAAAATGCGGCTGTAGATGAGATTGGACAGTTCTATCTCGATCTGATGAAGAAGGTGGCTGCGGACAAGTATTACTATTACTCCGCCCCGGTATTTCCGGCGCCGCTGGCCAAGAAGCTGATTGAGAAGTCAGCTGCGTCGCGGCATGAACAAGCTCCATTAGGAACCCATCTCATTCCTTCCTTGCTGTCAATATGGAGCGGCATTAACTGCCCCATCGAATATAACACCGTTGTGGACGACAGGCTGCTTGAGGGAGTTTACCATTATGTTCAGGCGCTTTCTGAGATGGATTGGGAAGCTGGTGTGAAATATTTTTATGGACATCCCATAACCTAGGGCATAAACAGAGAGATTTACATAGAAAAAGTTGGACGGAAATGTTTTTCCGCCCAACTTTTTTTGCAGAATGAACCTCATGCCGGGATGAATTGTCAATTGGGTGGAGGTGAAGCATTTGGGCCATGACCATTTAAGGTATATCGAAAAAATGGATCAAAGCATGCTGGAGGAGTTAATGCGGGATTACGGTCAGGACGTGTGGAACTTCTCGTTTTTTCTGACGAAAAACCATGTCCTTGCAGATGACATTACCCAAGATACGTTCATCCAGGCTTATCGCCATGTTGCTGGTTATAGAGGTGAAGCCTCCGTGAAAACCTGGCTGCTTCGAATCACCCGGAATATCAGCTATAACTATATGAAGTCCGCCTTCATCCGCAAGGTGTTTCTATTCGGTTTCGCAAGTTCAAATGAAACCAGCCGCTCCGCGGAGGATTCCTTCTTAGAGAAGGAAGCGGCTAATGAGGTGTGGCGGCAGGTATTGGCGTTGCCCACCAAGCTTAGAGAGACACTGGTGCTCCATGCCAAGTATCAATTATCCATTCAAGAGATTGCGAACATCCTGCAAATTCCGGAGGGTACGGTGAAATCGAGATTGTTTACTGCCCGTAAAATGATCACGAAATCCTTGGAGGGGGTGGATGGAAGTGGAATCAATGAGACCAAGCTGGTATGATGCGGTGCAAGAGAAACCCTTAGTTAGTGTTTCTTTTAACGATGAATTGGCCACAAGGATTAGGCAGAAAGCACAATCCCTGGAGTCCGAAAGAAGAAGTCCAAGAAAACGAGGCGTAGTATACGGTACAGCATGCCTGTTGCTTTGTTTATTTGTATTCTCCATCTATTCAAAGACTGCCTTTAGGCCAGATCCCGTCACACTAAAAGGAGTTTATACCGTGGAGGCGGAATCCGGCCAGCCTATTATTTTTTCTATGGATATAAATGCCGGAGGAGCATTGCTTATCGCGGAGCAAGGAACGTCCAGGGTCAGCTACTTTATACCGCAAGATAAAAAGGGAATGCAGACGGAAGAGGGTTTTGTTGCCGGATCGGCCGGTATTGAGGCAATCCCTATTCTTATGGGGGAGGTGCTAAGCCCGGATATCGCCCGAATACAAATAACGGATAACGAAAACCAATCATTCCAAGCCCGAATAGTTGCCCATGCAGACAAGCGGTATTGGTTTGCCACCCAGCCTAACCGGAAAGAAAGGGCCCTATGGTATAGAGTCGTGGCTATAGGAACCTCTGGGGATATAGTCGGGGAAGAAATATTGTTTTAGCGGAGTAGCCTGCAAGTGGCACAAGTATAATCCTTCTGCATAATGTATATCATATGGATATACAATGGTGAGGGGTTGTGATACAATTGGGGTATAAACCAAGAGGGAGCAGGATGCTGATGACGACAGTCACCCTTAGCCGATGGGGCAACAGCAGCGGGATTCGCATTCCAAACCAGTTTTTAAAGCGGATGAATCTGGTGGAGGGAATGGAAATGGAAATCGTTCTTACACCGGAGAACCATATCCTGCTGCGACCCTTGCAAACTCCGGAGGAGTCAAGTGAGGAATTGCGAAGCCATTTGAAAACACTCCTATCGCAAATTAAAGCCGATTCACCCCGCCATGGAGAAATCGATTTGGGCATTGAAGGAGACGAACTCATTTGAGTATACCAGCGCGCGGAGACTTGGTTTGGCTGGATTTCGATCCTCAGGCTGGTCGTGAGCAGGCTGGCCGCCGCCCGGCCATAGTCCTTTCAGATACAGAATTTAACGAGTTGACGGGATTTGCTGTTGTTTGCCCGATTACGAACCAAGTTAAAGATTATCCGTTTGAAGTACCGATCCCAGAAGGGCTTCCTTTTACAGGAGTCGTGTTAACAGATCAGTTTAAAAGCCTGGATGTTCGAAAAAGGAAGGTAAAGATAGTCGGTCATGTTGCTGTAGAATCGGAATTCCTGCGGTCTGTTTTGCGGAATGTCCGCTCTGTTTTAGCGTAAACAATGAACGAATAGGAGATTAACGGGGACTCCCGATCGTCTCTTTTTTAATTTACGAATCTATGTATATTAGCTGCCCTCAACAGGGCAACAGACGCACAAAAAAAGTTGGACAGAAAAACTTGCGTTTTTCCGCCCAACTTTTTTATTTCGGGGCTTTTTGGACGGCACGATTTCGCGGCTCCCCAATTGGATCCCATCTCCGAATCATTTAACCCTTTACCCCTCCAACAGTAAGCCCCGAAACAAAATACCGTTGAAAGAAAACAAACAGGATAAGAATCGGCAGGATTGCCAGAACCGAGCCTGCAATCAGTACATCGTAATTGTTGCCGTAAGGCGTCAACAGACTGGATAAGCCGATGGGCAGGGTCAGCTTGGTATTGGTTTTGAGGATGATTAAGGGCCATAGGAAGTTATTCCATGCCCCCATCGCCTGAAGAATCGCCATCGCCCCAAAGGCCGGCATCATGAGCGGAGCCATAATCCTGACAAATATCCCATATTCCGTACAGCCGTCGATCCGCCCTGCGTCCATCAGTTCCTTGGGCAGTCCTTCCGCATATTGCCGGAAGAAGAAAACAGGCAGCGGGGCCACGATGAACGGCAGGATAACTCCCCACATCGTGTCCATTTGCTTCAAGTTAATCATCAGCTTGTACAAGGGCAGCAGGATGATTTCTACGGGAACCATCATAACCACCAGCACAAGAAGGAATATGAAGGATCTTCCCTTGAAGCGGTACACGGCCAGACCGTACCCCACCATGGAGGACAGGATCAGGCATAGTACCGTAAAGACCAGCGTAATAACGATGCTGTTTTTATACCAAAAATAATAGTTTTTTGCCGAACCGGAGAAGATGGAGATGTAGTTCTTGAACGTCATCACATCTGCATCAAACCTTACGTTAAGGCCGTAGCGCAAGAGCTCCTGTGACGGCTTCAGCGAGGCCAGAAATAAGGCATACAGCGGAAACAGGGCGAAAACGGACAACACCAGAAGCAGCACAAGCATAAGAAGCGTCTGCCAAGACCAGCCCTTGGAATGTGGCATGCTCTACTCCTCCTTCCGGAACAAGCCGAAGAACTTCAATTGAATGAGATTAAAGAACATGGTGATTCCTAACAGCGAAAGTCCGATTGCAGAGCCGAAGCCCAGTTTATTCTGCTCCATCCCCTGCTGGTAGATATAGCCGACCATGGTCAAGCCCATATCCTTGGGGGAGCGGTTTCCGTTATACATCATGAAGCTTTCAGTAAACATGGACAAACCGCCGTATATGCTGATGGTCAATACATAGATCGTAACCGGCTTTAACAGAGGGAGGGTGATCCGCAGCAATTTATCCCAGGCGGTGGCACCGTCGATTTCCGCGGACTCATAGAGTTCTGCGGGTATACTCTGAAGTCCGGAGAGAAAGTACACGATATTCACACCAAGCCATCTCCAGGTAGCGAGCAGCACAAGGACCATCATGGCGGTTCCGGACTGAGCCATCCACTTTTGGGCTTCCCCGCCTAACGCACGAAAGATAGAATTGGCCAAAGCTCCGTCCAATTCACTGAAAACCAAACGGAATATAGTCCCCGCAACAACCACAGAGGTTAGAGCGGGAACGAACAATGTAGAACGGAAGACGTTTTTGGCCTTCATTGCAGCAGAATTCAAGATAACCGCAATCAAGAGAGGAAGCGGAATCAACACGGCCAGTGTCCAGAAGGTATACATTCCGCTGTTCCCAATGGCTTTATAGAAGGTCGGGTTCAGTAGCTTGCTGTAATTGTCCAGTCCAATAAACCGGGATTGTCCGGGCAATACCTCCTGAAAGCTCATGATGACAGTGGAGACAACCGGATAAGCAAAAAACAGCAAAAAGGAAATGACGAAAGGGCTGACAAATACATAAGGCGCGATCCGGGATGAGTAGGCCCAGCTGTTGAATCGCTTGAGTTTGGGTGTTGGCTGGACGACTGCATGGGGAGTTTCCATTCAAGCCAAGCTCCTTTTCTGGTCAGACCTCACCGTCTGACTGGGGCCAACAAGGCCTTTCAGGCAGACGGTGATACGTCTGGCGTTTATTTTCTCAATTGGCTAGCCGACTCCTTCAGTACCTTTGCAGGGTCCTCCATGTCATTGAGGGTTTTAAACATGACATTACGTTTGACTTCATCAATCACTGCCGGCATCTTCTCTGTGACGTTTACAGGGCCAAGCTCATTTTTGATAGCGGTTAGCACCTGAAAAATATCCTTGCCGAAATAATCGGTGAACTTATTGGCTTCCTTCAGCTCCGGAGCTTCCCATACCTCCATCCGAATGGGGTCAAAGCCCAGCTGCCGCCACAGCTCAATATTGGCTTGTTTGGTAAGCTTGGAGAAAGCCAGGAACTTCATGGCCAATTCCTTGTTTTTCGATTGGTTCATGACGGCCGTCCCTGTTCCGCCCATACCGACAGAGCGGTTTCCGCCTGCATCCCAAGAGGGCATGGGCTTAATGACAATTTTGCCCTTCAGGTCAGGCATATAATCGGTGAACCGCCCCATATACCACATGGGCATGAAGATGGAGGCAGCCCCGCCCTTATTCATAAAGCCGTAATACTCCTCCGCATGGTGAAAACCGCCAGGGGCTGCAACCGCTACCTTGTCTTTAATCAGCTTCTGCATAAATTCAAGCGTAGAAACATTCTTGCTGCTGTCCAACGTTACGTTGCCGTCTTTATCCGTAAAGTCTGAGCCCTGCTGGGTAATCATCTGCCAGAAGCTCCATTGCTCTGTCGTTTCCAGTGTAGTCATGGGCTTGCCGGTGGCGGACACTACCTTTTTGCCGGCTTCGTAGAAGTCATTCCATGTTTTGATGCTGTCCGGGTTGACGCCAGCCTTATCCAGCATCTCCTTGTTATAATAGATAACGGCGGCTCCTACATGGTAGTCAATCCCGTAAAACTTCCCGCCTTTTGAGTAAATATCAACCCGGGAGCGGACGATATTGGGTAACTCTGGCTCTACGACAGCATTCAACTCGGCAAGCTGAGGCGTTCCCTTTAAGAAATTGGGGAATTTGCTAATCTCAATATCCGATAAATCGGGCGCCCCTGTGCCGGACTGAAGAGCAACAAGAAGCTTGTTATGCATGTCATCATAGGGGAAGGTGGTTGCCTCAAGCGCAATGGTGTCATTTGGATTAGCCGTGTTCCAAGCTTTGGCCATGCTTTCAAAATACTTCTGGTGCAGCTCATTGAACGTCCAGAATTGCAGCTTCGTCTTACCGGATGTAGAAGCGCCGGCGTCCTTGTCAGTCGAGCAGCCTGCAGCTGTAGCTGTAGACGCCAATAAGGCTGCGGACAAAAGCAGACCATGCCATTTCTTCATATAGCAACCTACCCCCATAAATAAAATGTATGCCTTCATCCCTCTAACGGGATTATTGCCAGAGCTACATTCGGCCGGAATCTATGCTGACAGTATGCATGTATGCGCTTACCAAAATCCCAAAAATCTGCTTGGAGCGAGTTCTTAACCTTTATTTTGGCTGGTGGGCTTAACCGTCGGCTACAGGCTCGCCAAAGTCCGGCATTCCGTCAGCCGTCCACCTGAAGCATTGAACACGGGTATGGCGGTTGGGGTCATACAAGGGGTCCCCATCAATCCGCTTATAATTCCTTGCGTGGTAAACGATCATATCACGGAGGCCATCCTCACTTTGCGTAAAGGAATTATGTCCAGGACCGTATTGTCCGTTTGCCTCGCTGGTTAGGAATACAGGAACCGGCGACTTGGACCAAGACGAGGCTTCGAGCAAATTGGAAGAACATGAAGCCCAAAGCAGCCCCATACAATATCTGTGGTCCGTAGCGCTGGCCGAGTAGGTCATAAAAATATGCTCCCCGTGCCGAATAACTGCCGGACCCTCGTTAACCAAGAAACCCTCTTGCTCCCATCCATATTCCGGCATCGTCAGCATAACCGGCGACCCGGTGATGGACCAGGGGGTATCCATTTCGGCCATATACAGATTCGAATTCCCCTTTATATCAGGGTCACGCTGTGCCCAAACCAAATACCGGATTCCCTCATGGGTGAAGGTGGTAGCATCCAGGCTGAAGGATTCCCAGCCGGTTCTCAGCTGTCCCTTCTCCGTCCAGCATGCCTCTAAAGGATTAGACGACTTGTTCTCCAGCACAAAGATACGGTGGTCAAAGCAGCCCTCTACCGTTTCTGTAGACTTTGCCGCCGCAAAATACACGTACCAGGCACCATCGATAAAATGAAGCTCCGGCGCCCAGATGTTGGCACTCATCGGCCCCGTTTCGTGCTTCCGCCAAATGACTGCCGGCTCTGCCTCTGGAAGCTCATTCAGCGTACGGGCCCTCCGAATCTCGATCCTGTCGTATTCCGGTACAGAAGCAGTAAAATAATAATATCCGTCCGTATGCCTGTAGATCCATGGATCTGCCCGCTGCAAAATGAATGGATTCCGGATATTCATATTCGTAGCCATGTGAGCACCCTCCCCCAGAATTATCCTTTTTTCCAGTATGGGTACAGTATATCGCGGTTTTTATTTTATATCAACATAAATTAATTTATGTTTTATTAAAACTAAAATTTTAAAAACCCTATTTAATCCAATTTTAACGGTTTATCGGTTTTTTGCAAACGATTTATTCTACTTTTATTTTAAAATATGCATGATATGTCCTGATTTTAACGGCATTGTAGGCCTTTACGTGGAAGAATTGGTTACCTTCAAAACTAATTTATGTTATATTAAAATAAAACATCGTGAAAATCTGCACGTCATCCTTTATCCTGTGTCTTCATATCCAAAAAGGAGTCAACCCTATGCTATATATTAAGGAGCTACGATCGGGACTCAATATCTTTAAAGCACTCGGCTCCGAAATCCGAATTGAAATTCTGGAGCTGTTATCCAAGCACCAAAGCCTCAATCTGAACGATATCGCGACCCACTTGAATTTAACGAATGGCGCCATTACCATGCACATTAAGAAGCTTGAGGAATGCGGTCTCATTGAAATCACCTCAGCGGTAGGAAAGCACGGTACCCAGAAAATATGTTATTTGAACGAAGAGAAGCTTATGGTGGATTTGCGAAGCATCAATACGGAGAATTTATATGAGGTTGAAATAAAGGTGGGGCATTACAGCGGGTATGCTGCTTCCCCTACCTGCGGGTTAGCCACCAAGGACAGTATCATCGGTGATTTCGATGACCCGCGGTATTTTGCAGATCCGGCCCGCATTGACTCCCAAATGATTTGGCTGTTCGAGGGTTATCTGGAGTACCGGATCCCGAATTATCTGAAGCCGAATCAGGCCTTCAAGGAAATTCAGTTCTCCATGGAGCTGAGCTCGGAGGCGCCGGGTCATTGCAATAACTATCCTTCCGATATTTATTTTTACGTGAATGGCATGGAAATCGGCTATTGGACCAGCCCTGGCGACTTCGGGGATGTCCGGGGAGTCTTCAACCCGGAATGGTGGCCTCCCCACCTCAATCAGTACGGCATGCTCAAGCTAATACGCATCAATAACGAAGGCAGCTATATTGACGGCTGCCGGATATCCAACATTACCTTGTCTGACATCGGACTCCATCATAAAAGCGACATTATCCTCCGGCTTGAGGTCGGGGAGAAGTCCAAGAACAAACGGGGCATGACCATTTACGGCAAGCACTTCGGCAACTACAGCCAGGACCTGCTCGTGCGTGTACTGTATGACGATCAGCCTATATAATGATACAGGAAGGTAACAAACCGAATAAAAAACGGTGGATAAGCCATTTACAGATTGTCGAGGAATCCACTTTTTATAGGGTGGAGGGTAGCGTTCGGAAAGGCAGTCATCCTAAAAAGGAGTTTCTCCATGCCAATCTACAATAAACTGGTTCGGGACCGGATTCCCGAGATTATCCGTGCCTCTGGGAAAGAATGCAGGACTACGGTTTTGAATGAGGACGACTATAAGAAAGAGCTTCATGCCAAGCTGCGGGAAGAGTCACAGGAATACGCCGCTGCCGGGGAACCGGAGGAAGCACTGGAGGAGCTGGCGGATCTGCTGGAGGTGATCCAGGCGCTGGCGGCTGTGCATGGGGCGACGTGCGAGGAGCTGAATGCGCTGCGGGAAAGAAAGGCCCAGGCCCGCGGTGGTTTCAAGGATCAGGTGTTTCTGTTGGATGTGGATGACTAAAGGCTATCGGATAATATCCGGTGGCCCTTTTTTTCGCTGTCTGAATGCCTGCGAATTACTGCCCTCAAAGTCGGATTCACCGCATTATGCGGGTGGAGGCGGTTTGCTATACTGGACCCACTGAATGGATGTCGGATGGAAAGGAGTGGGAAGGAATATTCTTCTTATGGTGTTTCATGTAAGGGGTTACAGAAGCCCCTTTGCCCATTGACTTGCAGAAAAGCAGAAAGGGAGGAAAAGAGATGATGTTGAAGGTAAGGCAAGTTGTGGTGGTTATGTTGGCATGCTTCCTGCTGGTAGGCGGGATGCCCCTCAGTTGGGGAGGAGGAGAGGCTTCGGCGGATACACCTCCAGTTACAGGAGCGTTGGCTGCGCCCGCTTCAATCTCGGCTTATACGCAGCCGGCCAAATATGCGGCTTCCACCAACTACAGGGTCAAGGCTAACGGGGTGGAGATTCCCGTAGTGAAGGCCTTCAGCGACTATGATTATGCCCACTTTTCTGCTTCGGAGGGGCCGATCACCTATGAGGTCACCATTCTGAACACGGACAAGGTGCATGAGTATTCCATCAGCCCGAAGAAGCTGGGGATTACAGCGGATTCGGTGGTGGGTACCAAGCTGACCTTCACTACGCAGAAGGATGAATATCTGATCGTGATGATGAACAACCGGGCCACCCGGCTGGTGATAGCGGCGGACCCGGCAGAAACGGATGCTCCATCTGCGTCCGGTACGGGCATTTTTCATATAGGCCAGGCACCTTACAATATCGCACCCAATGGCGGCAAGACGGGTGTCACCGAACGAACCGCCGCTCTCCAGCAAGCCATCGATGATGCCGGGGCATTTGGAACCGCCCAGGGAAATGGGGCACAAGGCATCGTCTACGTGCCTGCAGGTGAGTATTACGTAGGGAATCTGGTGCTGAAAAGCAATACAGCCCTTTACCTGCAGCCGGGAGCCGCACTGATCGGGACGGGCAAAACAGCAGATTACACCGAGCACTGGTATAAGGATTCTATGGGCCGGCCTGCTACGTGGTGGATTTCCACGGCATTCGATTCGGAGAATATCAAGATTTATGGCCGCGGAACCATCGACGGGAACGGCCAGGCGCTTCACGACGATAAAACCACCAACAGCAAGGGAATGATCAACAATCTGGTGGTTCCCATTGCCACCTCCAACTTTAAGATGGACGGAGTGATTATCCGGGAATCCGCAGCATGGGCCGTAATGCCGGTGCGCTCCAATGACCTGGAGTTTACCAATCTGAAGATGTTTAACAGCCTGGGCATGGGCGAAAATGACGGCATCGACATTGTAGAATCCCAGAATGCCGTCATCCGCAACTCCATCGGGATCGCTCTGGATGATCCGTATTCCACCAAGGCGTGGAAGGAGGACACGGATATTGCCTCCGGCAGGGTGCCTTGGCCGGGAAGCCCGGAGCCGGTGCGGAATGTGTTGTTCGAGGATGCCATTGCCTGGACCAAGTGTTACGGATTTAAAATCGGGCAGGGTGTCATGCAGGACCAATCGGATATTATCTTCCGGGACGGGGTTGTGTACAGGGCGGCTGTAGGATTTGCCATCCACCACAAATACGGGACCGGCAGAGTCGATCATGTCCTTTTTGAAAATATGGATGTGGAGGACATCAGCGGCAAAAATGACGATAACAGCGCCTGGATGACGATGTTTACAGTGGACAGCGGCGGGAACGGTGTAGGACCGGTGAACGATGTAACCATCCGCAACATTACCGTCCGGGATGCGGGGGAAAGCTTCAGCAAGATTAAAGGGCTGGAGGGGGCGGAGTATACCGGGCTTACCTTCGAGAACGTCTATATGCCGGGCAAAGCAACTCCTGCCCAAACCCTGGCGGGAATGAATTTTGTGGATAAGGAGTACTACAGCGCCGTGACCATCCGGCCGGTTCAGGGGCAGGAGCCAAGAATCAAGTCCAATATGGCCTTGAAGCAGCCGGCTGTTATTTCCTCCAATGATAGTACTGCGGAGACGGCGCATTATGCTGTTGACGGATTGTTAAGCACCCGCTCCGGCACTAAACGTGAAGTGGATCCGGGTTGGCTTTACGTAGATTTGGGGGAAACCAAGCGGATTAATGAGGTCCGGATCATATGGGAGGCGGCATACGCCAAAAGCTACAAGATTCAGGTTTCAGAGGATACAGAGCATTGGACCGATGTTTACAGCACAGCCGCAGGAAAAGGCGGCACCGAGAAGATTACCTTCAGTGAAACCGATGCCCGGTATGTACGGATGTACGGTACCGAAAGAGCTACCAAGTACGGGTACTCCATGTGGGAATTCGAGGTGTATGGCCCGGAGGTGCTGCCGGAGGGGATTACGCTGGAAAGGAAGACCGTTTCCCTGCTGCCGGGAGATACAACTGTGATAGCTGCCACTGTAGTGCCTTTGGAGGCGACCAATAGGAAGGTGTTGTGGAGCAGCAGCAATGCCAATGCCGCCTTGGTAGATGATAACGGCCTGATCACGGCGAAGGCCCCCGGCACTGCCGTAATTACAGCCAAAACCCTGAATGGGGAATGGAGAGCAGCGGCAACGGTTACTGTCCAAAAAATCGGGGCACCTCAGCTGCTTGCGGCCACAGCGGGAGACCAGTCCGTGATGCTGAGTTGGAAGCCGGTGGAGGGGGCGGCCGGGTATCAGATTTTCGCGGCGGAGGTTCCCGGCAGTTATGAAGCGCCCTTGGAGACGGTGGCAGGCTCCGTTTACAGTCATACGGTTAGGGGTTTAACCAACGGAACACCGTATTCCTTTGTGGTGAAGGCCAATCATCCGGGAGGGGACAGCGGGGCATCCAATGAACTCACTGCCACCCCCATGGAGCCCTTGCCGGGAGCGCCTGTGCTCAATGCCGCCGTTCCGGGAGATTCACAGGCGGAGCTTAGCTGGGAGCCTGCGGAAGAGGCAGCGGGCTATGCAGTGTATGCCCGGCTGGCGAAGGGGGCGTACGGATTGCCGTTGGCAACGGTGAGCGGCTCCGTTTACAGCTATACGGCTGCTGGTTTGACCAATGGGGAAACGTACACCTTCCGTGTAGATGCTTTGAATGGTATGGGTTATGCCACAGCCTCGAATGAGGTCAGCGCCATGCCTGTTGCAGTTGTTCCGGCTGCCCCTGTCCTTGAGTTGGCCCAAGCCGGGAATGGATATGCCGCGTTGGGTTGGGAGCCGGTAGAGGGAGCGGACCAGTACCAGGTGTTCATGCATACAGAAGGGGAGGAGTATGCCGCTAAACCATCTGCAACGGTAAGCAGCTCGGTATACAGCTACACCGCAGACCAATTAAGCAACGGTACTCTCTATTATTTTGTGGTGAAGGCGTTCAATACAGGAGGGGCAAGTCCCGCTTCCAATGAAGTGCAAGCTAAACCGAAGACAGTGCCGGGGGCTTCCTTGAACGTCACGGCTACAGCCTCCGATGGACTGGCGGTGGTAAGCTTTACGGCCCCGGCGGATGGGGGAAGTCCGATTACCGGATACGAGGTGTTGAGCTCTCCTGGCGAAAAGATGGTGGCAGCCCAAGGGAGTCCGGTTACGGTAACGGGGTTGGTCAACGGGCAGACGTACACCTTTACGGTCCGTGCCGTCAACAGTGAAGGGACCGGCGCTGCTTCAGAGGCCTCCAATGCAGTTATACCCGCCGCAGCAGCAAGTGGTGACGGGGATACAGGCGGAAGTGATCCTGAGCCTTCCTCCCCGTCAGGTGCTGGGGGCGGGGGTAATACCGGCGGAACCACTAAGGAAACCGGGCTGGGTTCTGCCGTCACAAGCCAGGCGAACGGATATACGGTAACGGTGATCAAGCTTGACCCGCAGAAGCTGGCGGCAAGGCTTGAAGAGGCGGATGAAGGGGCCGTTATTTCCATTCCTGTAAATACGGCATCTGACCGGGTAGTCGGTGAACTGGCCGGAGCGATGTTTGGGAAGCTTATCCAAAAGAAAGCGGTAATCGAGCTTCAATCAGAGCAGGCCTCCTTCTTGCTTCCGGCCGGACAGATTAATGTTCAGGAAATTGCCCGGCAGTTGGGCAGCGGTACGGATCCGCAAGCAGTTGGAATTCAGATTGGGATGGGTAAACCTTCTGCCGAAGTGATCCAGCATGTGGAGCGCACGGCTGTTCAGAGCCAACTGGAGCTGGTGGGAGAACCGGTGCATGTTACGGTAAAAGCATTTTACCAGGGCAAGGAGCTGGAGCTTACCACCTTTGCAGCCTATGTGGAGAAAATGATTGCCCTGCCGGAGGGCATTGATACAAGCGGAGTCCTGACAGGGGTAGTTTTGGGCGAGGATGGGTCCTTCCATCCTGTTCCTACGAAGATCATCCGCAAGGAAAACCGCTATTATGCCAGTCTGAACAGCTTGCCAAACGGCACATACACGATTGTGCAGCATCAGGCGTCATTCCACGATATGGCTGGACACTGGGCGCAAGAAACAGTGAATAACCTGGGTTCGAGGCTGATCGTGAATGGTACGGACAACGGCTTGTATAACCCGGACCGGGAGATGACCCGGGCGGAGTTTGCGGCGGTGCTGGTCAGAGGGCTTGGTTTGATGCCGGAGGCAGGTGCAGCTGCGTACACGGACGTAGCTCAAACAGAGTGGCATAACAGCGCCATCCGCACTGCAGCAGCGCATGGCTTGGTAGATGGCTTCGGGGACGGCTCCTTCCGGCCGGAGGAGAGAATAACCCGGGAGCAGGCGATGGTGATCATCGCCAGAGCGATGGAGGTAACCGGATTGGAGACGGATCAGCCCGGTGATGCATCCTCCCTGTTGGAGAACTTCGGGGATAAAGAGCAGATTTCAGACTGGGCGGCAGACAGTCTGGTGTCTATTCTCCAAAGCGGTATTGCAGGCGGAAGAACCGGGCAGCTGCTTGAACCAAAGGCTTATGTAACCCGGGCAGAGGTAGCGGTTATGATCGAGCAGCTTTTGCGGGAATCGGGACTGATTTAATAGGGCATTACGCAAAAGAACCACCATCCTCTTTCAGAGAGGGCGGTGGTTCTTTGAGCTTCCTGGTGCTTTCGCTTACGGCTCAATCAGATAATAAAGGGTGCCGGTAACCGGTGCGCCCAGGGCCAGCAGGCCGATGGTTTGAACATTACCGATGCTCACGGAGAATGTAGAACCGGCAGGAACGGTGAATTCGAAGGTTGGGGCGTTGTAGCGGGTAATGACCAGATGGACGGCTCCGGCTGTGCTGGTTACCGTAACCACACCATGAGTCCCCAGGGGATCCTGGGCTACATAGTAGCCTTGGCCAACGCCGGCAGCTTGGTTGTAGGGGAATACTAATTGAATCGCCATGTTTCTTCCTCCCTTCATGCTTTGATACTGATAGTCTATGAAGCTAGTAAGAGAAGGGATACGGACAAGTAACGTGAACTAGAATCCATTTTTGAAAGAGTAGAAGAATGGGTCATAATATGTCCCGCAGTGGACAGGAGCATCCGGGAGTGCGAAAATGAAAAATAAAAAATGTAAAGGGTGAGCACCATGTCGATCTTGCCTGGTATGGCGGAGTTTAACCGGCAGTTTGTCCAAGAGAAGCAGTATGAAGCGTACTTGACGGATAAGTACCCGGACAAAAAGGTGGCCATTCTGACCTGTATGGATACCAGACTGATGGAGCTCTTGCCCAAGGCCTTAGGAATCAAAAACGGCGATGCCAAGTTTATCAAAAATGCCGGGGCTATCCTGACCCAGCCCTTCGGGAGCGCCATGAGGAGCATTCTGGTGGCGGTGTACGAATTGGGGGCGCGGGAAATCATCGTCATCGGCCACCACGGCTGCGGGATGACGGAGATTGACCCGGGACACATCGTGGACAAGTTCGTGGAATTCGGCATCGATCCCCTGGTTATCGAAACCCTGGAGCATTCCGGCATCCGCATGGAAAAATTCCTGCGCGGCTTCGCCAAAGCGGAGGACGGTGTGATGCACAGTGTCCGCATGATCCGCAGGCACCCGCTTTTCCCCAAATCTGTACCTGTACATGGCTGTGTGATGGATTCGGAAACAGGCAAGCTGGACATTATTGTGGAGGATTATCGTGAACAAGAGTGAGGCGGGAATGGTTCAGCGCATTGTATTAATCGGGCATGGCAATATCAGCGAAAAATATGTGGCCGCCATTGCCCGTTTTCCGGAGCGGGTGAAGCTTGTGGGAGTCGTAGGCAGGAATGCGGAGAAATGCCAAGTGTTTGCAGAGAAACACGGTATTTCTGTGTATGGCACCTCCATTGCTAATGTAGCGGAGCGTTCCGAAGCAACGGCAGCTGTCATCTGCACCCCTAATGCCCTTCATTATGAGGGAGTGATGGAGGCCTCCCGCCTGGGGCTGCACTGCCTTTGTGAAAAGCCCCTGGATATCTCGCCGGACCGGCAGCGGGAAATGGTGCAAAGCTGCCGCGACCACAATGTCCGGTTGGGTGTATCTTATATGCGGCGCTTCATTCCCCATATCCGGGAGCTGAAGAGCTGGATCGATTCCGGCAAGCTGGGGCGGATCATGGTGGTGGATGCGGTGATCAAGCATTTCCGGCCGAAGGAGTATTATGATTCCTGGCATGGCACCTGGAAGCTGGACGGCGGAGGGCCCTTCATGCAGCAGGGCAGCCATCTCTTGGACATGGTGCTGTGGCTGGCGGGCGGATACCGGGAGGTGCTGACAGCCCGGACCTTCCGGGCGTACCATGATATTGAGACGGAGGATCATGGTTATGCGGTGATCCGTTACGGGAATGGGGCCGTGGGGATGATCGAGGCTTCTACGGCCAGCGCCGGGATGAAAAAGGAATACGTGGAGATCACAGGCACACGGGGCAGTATGAAGGCGGATTACGGGGGAATTATCGGCTTTCATGTCCCCGGCGAGGAGAAGCCGGACTGGCCGGCAGCCAAGCCCAACGATGAGCTGTTTGTGGATTTGCTGGAGGATTTTCTCGCTGCTATCGCTGAAGAACGGGAACCGTTTATCTCCGGTGAAGCCGCGGCGCTGTCCACGGAGCTGGCGTTGGCCATCTATGCCAAGGCGGGACCTCCCGTTACTCTGGACACCCGATAAAACGCTTATATCCATTTTCTCCCGCCGCCGCCCATTGACGTAAGCCAACGCGGGATAGTATGATGCAACTAATTCAAACGAAAGGAGTCGATGAGCATGACCGGCATTCAACGTTCTGCACACCAATTGAATAGGCGATTCCTGCCATCGGTCTCTCGGAGCAGTACGAGATAATAGGACCTGTGTTTTCACGCACCCTATTTCTATCGGAATATGCAGCCACGGGCCATGATGGTCTGTGGCTTTTTTATGCTTTTTTTTAACCTAAACATGAGAGGAAAGAATGAATATATGGATACCAACTATTACCGGAAGGTGCAGCTTCCCGCAGGAGATGTGCATGTGTATGCAGGGGATTCCCTGTTTGCGGAGCTGAATTACAAAGTGTTCGAAATGGCCAACAACAACCTGCAGATTCCTAACCAGGTCTACATGAGCTATACTCCCGATGTGCATGTGGGTGTGGGTACCTGCATCGGTACTACTGCTGTATGGCGGGCGGCCGACGGTTATGTGTCCCCGTCTATTGTGGGCAGCGATATCGGCTGCGGCATGCGGGTGCATCTGACCAATCTGCACAAGGACGAAGTGAAGGATGTGAAGCTGCGCCGCAAGCTGGTGAAGGCCATCGAGAGGCTGCTGCCGGTGGAGGATCATGCCCGGGGGCATTTCTCCGACATCCGGCTGGAGCATGTAGTCCTGAAGGGGCTTCATGGCCTGCCGAAGAAATATCTGCCCGACGGTTACACGCCGCGCAAAAGCCGTTCCCTCACCCATGTGGAGCAGAGCAAGTTTACCCTCGACGAGGAAGCGCTGAATCTGTTTCCCGAGCGGGTCTGGCACCGGTCCCACCGTCAGCTGGGCACCTTGGGAAATGGCAACCACTTTGTGGAGATCCAGTCCATTGAGATTGCCGAGCCCATGCGGGAGATTGCAGAGGCGTGGGGTCTCTTCGACGGCCAGGTGGCGGTGATGATCCACTCCGGCTCCCGTAACTGGGGAGGGTCGGTGAGCCAATACTGCGGCAGTCTGATGAAAAAAATGATGCAGAAGGAAGGTTTGGGCACGGCCGATCCCAACCTGCTGTTTGCCTCCTTGGCCCACCCGGAGGGGCGGAATTATGTGAACCTGCTTTACTCCGCCCTCAACTATGCCGTTGCCAACCGGCATCTGATCGCCTACGCGGTAAGGGAAGCAGGGAAGGAAGTGTTCGGCTCCAAATTCGAAATGAGCGTGCTTTATGATCTGATGCATAACTACGCCTGGCAGGAGGAGCATGAAGGGGAGGCTTATTTTGTCCACCGGAAAGGGGCTACCCGTGCGCTTCCCGCTAACCACCCGGATAACCCGGAACCGTACCGGGAAACGGGGCACCCAGCCTTAATCCCCGGCTCCATGGGGTCCTCCTCTTATATCATGGTGGGGGCGCCGGGCGGCAAGGACAACTTCTATTCCATCTGCCATGGGGCAGGGCGGATCCGCTCCCGCAGCCAATCCAAGAAGCTGATTACCGTAGATGCTTTCTCCGCCGCCCTGAAGATTGGGACGGAGGATGAGGTGGTGGTGAACCATAAGTCACTGGAGGCCTTGGTGGATGAATCCCCGCAAGCCTACAAGGATGTGGACCAGATTATTGAAAGTGTAGTGGGCGCAGGGCTGGCCCAGGTGGTGGCTAAGTGCAAGCCGCTGGCTGCGGTGAAGGGCGTCTGATTTATAAAGTCTCAGAAAGTATATATCGGAGAAGACGCTCGACTTCTTGACAAACACCCGGCGCGAAGGGACGCCGACAGAGGTTTATCCTCGGTCGTAATACTTTCACCCTGTTGGACTCCTCGGGAATTTGGCACAATAGGGTCAATCAGGCTATGGCCATCCTTCCTTCTCCATCCCTTTACTGATACTAGGGTGGCCGGTTTCCTGAGGACGGCATGCCGGGCTATCGCGTTTCTTCCTTCTACAACCATTGGAGCTTATAGAGATGCGGATTTCCCGGCAATGCTTATCCACTTGAACGAAGGAGGTTTCCGAAATATGAATCACTCCATCTATCTGAGAAAAGCGGGGAAGCTCATTGTCCATCCGGGCCAAAGCTGGCTCCCGGAGTCTTATCTGGCCACGGCGATGAAGAATGTGGAGTCCTTGGGTTACACCTTTTCCAAGCAGCTGATGGAGGTATTCCGGACGCTTTCCAAAGGTGAATTTACGGCGGTGTATACCGCGTTGGTGAAAGAATTAAGGGTAATTGTGGGCGCGCACGTAGCCTATAAACCCATGTATCCGCAATTTCCGGACCAGGTTATGGATGAGGACGATATCGAGCTTTACATCAATGCCATCCTGCATTATATTACTTTGGCCCTTCCGGCGGATGAGGCGAAGCAGCGGCTGCCCCTGCTGGACCGGGTTGACCTGAAGGTGATCGGTCTTGGGGACGAAGCGGACTTTGCCCGGTTGATCCGGCAGCTGATCCAGGCCAACGGCTCTATCTCGGATAGCGATAAAGAGGGGATTGATTGGGCTGTTGCCCATGTGGCGGACCTGGAGGCCATTCTGCCGGAGGAGATTCCCTCCAAGGAAAATATAGCGTTTGTTGTTGGTGCGCTGTTGAAGCATAATCAGGTAAGCATGGATCTGATCCGGCGTTACTTCAGAACGGCGACGGATGTACTCCGTCTGGCCGCCGCCATGTCCGGCGGGGATGTGAGTCTGGCTGCTTCCACAAGGTTCCGTTCCTTCACACGCGCCGAAAGACGGCTTTTGCTGGATCTGCTGGAGGGCTGCGGCAATATGGTGGAGGATATGCTCCGTTATAAGGAGCGTTGGATCCGGCTTGGTGAGCGTCTGCATCCGGCAGAATACAAGCAGCGGTTTTCCCAATGCCGGGAGGCCTTCGACATTCTCCGGAATGGCCGGCCTTACCAAACCTTCAACAGCAAGGTGGAGCTGGCGCTGCTGTCAGGGGATGTATGGGAGGCTGTGGAGCTTCTGGAATCCCGCCCCGGCGAGTTTGCCAGACGTTTGGATCACTTGCTGCGGATAAGCGGAGAAGCAGCCGACATTGTGGAGTTTTTCCGGCTGAAAGCCCCGGAGGTGTCCACTCCTGTACTGCTCCAGGTGATGGCGCATTTTGACCACCGCAACGATGGACAGAAGCTGCGTATCTTTTTCCCCAAGGGCAATGTGGGGAAGGCCGTGGCGGTAGATAACCGTCTGCCGAAGCTGGACCCCGCAATCTGCGCAGAACTGGCCGCTATCTGCCGGGAGGCACTGGTGCAGCGGTTCGCCGGGCTGCCCGCGTTGGGCAAGGTCTATCTGGATGAGCGCCTGAAGGATCATCTGGTGCCGTACTCCCAGCGGTCCGCCAGCAAGTCTCTGCGCACCCTTGTAAGAGGCAGCAGACTGGAGCTGCCGGAGGGTGATACCATCCGGTTCTTCACTTGGTGGAAGGAAGGGGAGGTGGATGGCAAGCCTACGGGACGGGTGGACATTGACCTGTCTGCCGTTATGTATGACAGCCGCTGGCAGTATATGGAGCATATTTCGTATACGAATCTCCGGTCCGCCAAGTACCGGGCTGTGCACAGCGGCGATATTACTACTGCGCCCCGTGGAGCGTGCGAGTTTATCGACATCGATATTCCCTCCGTCCTGAACTATGGGGGCCGGTATGTGGTGGCTTCCCTGAACTCCTTCACTGCCCAGCCTTACTGCGATCTGCCGGAATGCTTCGCCGGGTGGATGATGCGGAAGGTGCCTGGCTCCGGGGAAATCTTCGAACCCGCTACGGTGGTGGATAAGGTGGATCTGGCTGCGGATACGGAGATCGCCATTCCGGTTATTCTGGATCTGAAGGAAAGAATGGTGATCTGGACGGATATTGCCTTGACCCGGCAGCCGGACTATTACAACAATATAGAGGGCAACCAACGGGGAATGGTGCTGATGGGCAAGGCCATGACCTCTCTGCAAAAGACGAATTTGTATGAGCTGTTTATGCTGCATGCCCAGGCCAGAGGCAAGCTGGTGGAAAATCCGGCGGATGCGGATACCGTCTTTGCCTTGAAAAAGGGGATTACGCCCTTCGATACTGCCACGATTATGGCAGAATATATGCAGTAAGCAGGAGCAGTAAGCCCGGGCAGCCGGGCTTTTTTCTTTTCCACAACTTGACATAAGAAAGCGAGGGTATATAATATTAATTAGATAATATCAAAATAATAATAACAGGTGATGAAAATGGCCGACTCCAATCTCCGTGACCGCAACGGACTGACGGAACAGGAATTTCTGCGGCACTATGATGCCGGAATCTATGAACGGCCGTCGGTTACGGTGGATATGCTGATTTTTACCGTGTTCGATAAGGAACAGGACAACTACCGGAAGCTGCCGGAGAAGGCCCTGCAGCTGCTGCTGATTAAACGCGGAGAGCATCCATTCCTGGGACAATGGGCCTTGCCCGGCGGATTTGTGTCGGTGCATGAAGGACTGGAGCAGGCAGCGCAGCGGGAGCTGTTGAGTGAGGCCAATATCGGGAATTTGTACATGGAGCAGCTGTTTACCTGGGGAGATGTGGACCGCGATCCCCGTACCCGGGTGATCAGCACGTCATATATGGCATTGGTGGACCGGACGGCGCTGGATGTGAAGGCAGGGGATGATGCGGCGGATGCCTGCTGGTTTGAGGTGGACTGCCGGCTGGTGCAGGAGAAGAAAACCATGCTGGCGGACGGGTATGAGCTGGAGCGGCTGATCCGTGTGTCCCTGGTTCATGAAACGGAGTCCCTTGGCGCAACGGTGAAGGTGACGACCAGCTATGTGGGCCGGACGAAGCGGGTCAGCCGGGAGATCGTGGAATCGGAGGGGCTGGCATTCGACCATGCCAAGCTGATCGAATATGCCATCGAACGGTTGCGCAACAAAATCGAGTACACGGACATTGCCTTCCATCTGATGCCGTCTTTGTTCACACTGTCCGAGCTGCAGCAGGTGTATGAGGTCATTCTCGGCAAGGAGCTGCTGGCCGCGGCTTTTCGCCGCAAGATCGCTCCTTTGGTGACGGAGACCAACGAATATACCAAGGACGCGGGGCACCGGCCCTCGAAACTGTACCGCTTTAACCCCCATTGGGGGAGTTTGGAATAAGAACGTGGAGTGATACGAATGGAGAAATTTATGTTTTTTTATCGGACGGAATCACCGTTTTCCCAATGGCATCCCGCTGATTTCGAAATTGGAGGCGTGCACTACAATTGTGCCGAGCAATATATGATGTACCGGAAGGCCGTTCTGTTTGGAGATGAGGAGACGGCGGGGAAGATTCTCGCTGCACTTACTCCCAGGGAACAAAAGGAGCTTGGGCGCAGGGTGCGCGGCTTTGATAAAAACCAATGGGAAGCACAATGCAGGCAGTTTGTGTATGAAGCCAACCATGCGAAATTTACACAGAATCCGCATCTGCTGGAAATACTGCTGGCAACGAAGGGCACCACGCTGGTGGAGGCCAGCCCTACAGACCGGATATGGGGTGTGGGGCTGGAGGAGAGCGACCCCCGGATCAGAAACCGCGCCACATGGAGAGGAAGCAACTGGCTGGGTGAGGTGTTGACGAAGCTGAGAGAGGACTTGCTGGCAGACAGTAGCCAGTAGGGAGGAGGTGCCGGAATGCCAGTGCAGACGGTAACGGGGGATTTGTTTCAGGCAGGGGAGCAGGTCATCGGCCATCAGGTGAACTGCCAGGGTGTGATGGGATCCGGAGTAGCCAAACAAATGAAGCGGGTGTATCCGGAGGTGTTTGCGGCGTATGCCCAGCTTTGCGGGGAAAAGGAAAGGGAGCAGCTGCTGGGTTTATGCCAGCTTGTGCCCCTTGAGGACGGGGGCGGGAGGTACGCGGCCAACCTGTTCGGGCAGCTCACTTATGGCAGAGGCGGCAAAAAATATACGGATGATGACGCCCTTCGGAAGGCGTTGAACCGGTTGTATGTATTTGCGAAGCAGCATCAGTTGACGGTGGCTCTTCCCTACAAAATCGGCTGCGACCGTGGCGGCGGGGACTGGGATACGGTGCTGGGAATGATTAACGACATTTTTTCGGATGTGGAGGTTGTGCTGTACCGGCTGGAGTAAAAGGCCGCTCCACTTCCAACGAAGGATATTGGAGGGAGAAAAATGAACATCAATAACCGGGAGGTCCGGTCCAAGATCGCCCAGGAAACCTTGCGTATCATTGAAGATGGGACTTATCTAAACCAGGACGGGGCGCGTATTGATCTGAAGAGGGAAGTAGAGGCCGCAGTGCGGGATTCCAAGCTCTATACCCCGGCGGCTCTGCAGGAGACGAAGCGAATGGTAGCCGCTTATAAGAGAAGATCCACTTTGCCTGACATAGAGGTAACTGACGAATCCACATTAGCGGCCGCGCAAAGGCTGGTGCAGGTGGAGGGAGCGGCAGAGACGGTGTGCTTGAACTTTGCCTCAGCCAAAAATCCGGGCGGCGGGTTTATGGGCGGAAGCCAGGCCCAGGAGGAAAGCTTGGCCCGCTCCTCGGCGCTGTATCCTTGCATTTCCCAAAAGGAAGAGATGTACCGGTTTAACCGGAATCTGAAAACCTGCCTGTATTCAGACCATATGATCTACTCTCCGCAGGTTCCCGTGTTCCGGGAGGATCATGGCGGGCTGCTGGCGGCTCCGTATGCGGTGTCGATGATTACAGCACCGGCCGTGAATGCCGGAGTAGTGCGGGAGCGGGAGCATGTGGAGCGGATCGCCCCTGTGATGCTGGAGCGCATTCGGTACATTCTATCTGTAGCGGCCTACCATGGGGAAAAGGTGGTTGTTTTGGGTGCGTTCGGCTGCGGCGTATTCAGGAATAATCCCAGCGAGGTAGCCGGGTGGTTTAAACAGGTGCTGGTGGAGGAAGATTATTGCACCCTGTTTGACCGGATCGTGTTTGCCGTCCTGGATAAATCGGCGGAGCAGAAAACCCTGAAGGTCTTTCAGCGTGTATTGGGGTAGAGGCGGGTTGGGGGAAGGTGCAATAAAAACCAAGAGAATAGGCAGCATGGAGTTGCTTAGGCTCTTGGTTTTTTCGCTTCATGGGTGATGGAGTACCTTTCAATAATGGACGCCAATTCGTGCAAAGGGTATTTATGATTCACCATATCCACCGTTAGGTTTTCAGCCAGCTTCGCATCCATTTTAAAGTGCAACTGATTATAACGCAGGAAGATAACGAGCGAAGTAAATGCGGTGCGTTTATTTGCATTTTGAAAGGGGTGGTTTTGACCTAATGACTCAAACAGGGCAGCGGCTTTTTCGAATATGGTTGGATACGCATCTGACCCAAACACCGAGGACTGTGGGCGAAAGATGGCTGATTCCAAGAGCTCAGGGTATTTGATTCCAATCTGTTCCCCTGGACTATACCGTTGAATCATAGCGACATTAACAGCGATTACTTCTTGGGCGGTTAGGTAACGGACCGGTATCATCTGTCTTTGAGCCCGTGCAGGGTTTGATCATATTCCTCGATAACCTCAGCAAGGGATTGCATAAAATCCTCACTGATCCCATCCGGTAAAGCTACCTTGGTCGATTTTTTAATCGTGATTTCTCCGCTGGACGGATTAACCTCAATTTTTACCATATCTCCTTGCTCTACTCCGATTTGCTTTAGTGCATCCGTCATCGTAAGTCCCAGGCTGTTTCCAAACTTCGCTACCTTTTTTTCCATAGCCATCATCCTATCCAACTTCATTATCCTCCCTTTTAATATATTCAATTGTTATAACAATTATACAATTAAACAAAACGGATAGGAAGCCTCAAATAGATACATTTTGTTTGGAGGCTCACGGCAGCCCCCCGGGAACAGGGTGCAGTATCCTAACGAATCTGTGAAACGCTATTTGGCCGATTGTGGGCAATTTGGTAATCTAACGAATCACAGCCGTGCTAATTGTCCGAAATGGATGCCACTATGCCCTCATACCGGCGAATAGCGTGCGACAGATTCGTTAGATTTTTTTATTGTGCAAGGCGGAACAACTGCGTGAGGAGGAGCTGTATCAGGCGGTGAGGGAGCTTGTCCCGCTTCCGCTGGAGGCGCCTTTTATCCAGCTGCGGATGGCCTACCGGGAGCTGGAGCTGGCGCGGAAACAGATGATGCGGGAGCGCTCTGAGCTTGAGCAGGAGTTGGGCCGCCAACAGGAGCGCCATGACGAAGCGACCAGGCAGATGAAGCGTCTGGCTGTAGAATGCCCGGAGCTAGCTGAAGGATTGGAGCTTCCCCTCCATGTGGAGGTCAAGATGGGTGCGGCGCTGGAGGAACTTCGCCGTCTGGAGCAGAAGCTGGTGAAGCTGGGGGAAGTGTGGCAGGGGAAGAATCGGGAGCTGGGTGATCAGCGGTTCTGAGCAGGTTGCGGTCTCCTCAACGAAGCGGCCGCTGGAAAAGCGGGTCTTGCGGGAAGGCACGAGATTCTGGAGCGCCGCCGAGCTTTTCGCTAGATCCGCCCAGTCTTCCTCTGCTTCTCCGTGCTATGTTTCTAACGGCGGTGAGAGTCTCTATTTGCCCCAAAACGGAGGGCTAAAAATTCTAACGGAAGCAGGAGACGCTATTGAGCTAAAAAAAGGCGTGCGACGGGACAACAAGGCAGAATAGCGGCTGTGGCCGCCGTTAGATTTTTTGAGGGGGTGATTTTACAGGAATAAAGGCTTTCACCGCCGTTAGATCCAAACGTGATCTCAAAACGGCTCCTGCCAGGAGCTGGGCAACCAGCTCCGTTTTTTTGGCGCGGCTTGCTGCAGGGTGTTTCTATTTCGCGGGCATCCGGCCACACGATCCGTTATTTGGCTGAAAAACGCTGTTTGGTCATTTGTGCGGACTCAGGAGCCGTTATTTAGGCAAAAGGAGCCCATTTAGGCTCCCGGAGCGGCAAATAAGGTCATCTGTGTCCACGAAATCTCAAAACACACCTAAAAGGGAGAAATAACGGAACGTCGGTCCGTTACGGGGCGGGCGGTTACCTCTTGCTCACCCCCACATCCCCGCCCCGGCCAACTCCGCCTGTTCCGCCTCCGTCAAGGGGGTCAGCGGCTCCCGGCAGCTGGCGCTGATCAGACCCAAGGCCGCAAAACAGTGGCGGATCACCCGCACCCATCCGATCCGGCCTGCCAGCGCCAAATGGGGCTCAAGCTCCGCCAGCAGCTCCCGGGCCTCGCCCTGCCGCTCTTCACGGAGCAGCCTGATGATCCGGCCCATCTCCCGCGGGAACAGGTTTCCCGCTACGCTGGTCAGTCCGTTGTAGCCTTTGGCGAAGTATTCCGCGATGGTGAGGTCAGAGCCGGACAGCACCTGGAAGCCGCCAGGCGCAAGCCTTTTTTTAGTCCCCAAGACATGATCCGGGCTGCCCGCCTCCTTCAAGGCTGTAATCTGAGGATGCTCCTCTACCAGACGGATCAAGGTCTCAGGCTCCAGGTTAAAGCCGGTACGCAGCGGGTTATTGTACAGCATTACCGGCAGAGAGACAACGGCGCAGACTGCCCCAACATACTGGGCCGCTTCCTCCTGATTGGGGCGGACATACGGAGGGAACCCCAGCATAATCGCGGCGTATCCCTCCAGCTCAGCCGCTTTGGCCAGCCGGACAGCATCCCGCGTGCGGATGGCGGCGACTCCGGCGTACAGAGGCATCTGGTCCGAGGCGGCCTCCATTACCGCACGGTACAGGGAAACCCTTTCATCCACTGTCAATGAATGCTGTTCTCCGGTTGAACCGCTGACCAGCAGCGCAGGGACTTGATGCTCCTTATAATACTCCACCATCCGGCGGATACCCGCCACATCGACTTCATCCCCAGGGGTGTAGGGGGTAATCATAGCCACACTGTACGGCAGGAAATACGGAGGGTTCATAGGCGCATACTCCTTCATTCTGTATAAACTTTCATTCGGTATTAACCTCCCAGTATACCAGATGAAGTGCCCCTTATCTCATAAACCGTCACATATTTTTGAGTGCGGACCAAACGGAATCCCGCTTTCTCCAAAACCCTCCGGGACGGCCAATTGTCATGCTCCACATTCCCCTCAATGACAGGTTCGGCCCCCAGCTCCCGAAGCCGGCCCAATCCCCATACAACAGCAGCCTTTGCCGCCTCCGTTGCATAACCATGGCCCTGGTAGGCCTCCCCGATGCCGAATCCGATTTCCACAAACTCCAGCTCATCCTCGGGTCCGTGAAATTTGTTCAGCGAAACCGTACCGATCAAGCTGCCGGACTGTTTTAAATACACGCCAGTGTCAAACGACTCCATTAGCAGATTAACCTCGCGGGATGCTTTTTCCTGCATAACCTCGATTTCCTTGGCAGCGCTCTCCAATGTGGGAGGAGCCTGAAAGTAAAACCACTGCCGGTACGAGGCTTCTAGGCGCATGGCCAGATAAACCTCCAGATTCTCCATGGAAAGGGGGCGGTAAACCAAACGTTCACTGGGGAACAGCGGTGGGATAGTCAAGAAAGCACCTCCTTATTCATCCGATAAAAACTGCCACAGCTCCATCCCGGGATTAACAGGGGCCTCCATATGATGCTCCCTGTACACCTC
>JAEWMH010000138.1 GCA_023393235.1 Bacillota bacterium
ATACAATAAAGCTACAAACCAAAGCATCCCCCAAAGGTGACGAAACGCTTCGAAGCAAACCGCCCGGTACTTTTGGAGGAGCCCCGAATGAAGATGCGGCAGTTGTGCATTTTCGCATAAAAAAACAAATAGAGACAAAGGAGTGGTTTTCCATGGCCATGGAGCTTAAGACGCCCGCTGGTGTCACCCCGGCTCCCGTATCCAAAACGGCGAAGCGGAGAACCCTGCACATTCTGAAGAAATACAAGGTATTCTACTTCATGATGCTGCCGGGAATTCTGATCCTGCTGTTCAACAACTATCTGCCCATGATCGGCGTGCTGATCGCCTTCAAAAACATCAATTACACGGACGGCTATATCCATAGCCCCTGGAGCGGCTTCAACAACTTCAAGTTCCTGTTTGATACCAATGTGGCTTGGGAGCTCATCCGCAACACCCTTTTGTACAATACCGTGTTCATTCTGTTGAACCTGGTGATGGGTGTGGGACTGGCCGTATTGTTCTCGGAAATGCGCAATAAACGGGCGGCCAAGCTACACCAAAGCGCCATGTTTCTCCCGTACCTGCTCTCCTGGGTCGTCATTGGTTATCTGGTGTTCGCCTTCCTGGGGATGGAGCACGGGCTGCTCAACACCTGGCTGTTCCCCAAGCTGGGCTGGAATCCGGTGGAATGGTACACAGATAAATCCTACTGGCCTCTGATCCTTCCCATTGTCAATACCTGGCGCAATGTCGGTTACTTCGCTGTTATTTATCTGGCTTCCATGCTGGGCATCGATCCCGAATATTATGAAGCGGCCGTGATTGACGGCGCCACCAAACGCCAGCAAATCCAAATGATCACCATCCCTCTGGTGCGTCCCGTTATTATCGTCATGACCATGCTCCAGATCGGCCGGATCTTCTATGCGGACTTCGGTTTGTTCTTTCAGGTGACCCAGAATGCCGGGGCCTTGTACCCGGTGACGCAGGTTATCGATACGTATGTGTATCAGACCTTCATGGTGATGGGTGATATTGGCATGTCCTCGGCTGCGGGCCTGTTCCAGTCGGTGATCGGCTTCCTGCTGGTGCTGTTCACGAATTTGATTATCCGCAGAATCAGCAAGGAAGACGCCTTATTCTAACTTAGGAGTGGATGCACATGGATGCGCAGGCTGCAACGTCTGTCAACAATCCCAGGGCGCAAAAAACGCCCAACTATACAACCGGCCCTTTGGCCATTTCCAAAGGCTCCAACATCGCCATCAATATTTTCTTCTGGATATACTCGATCCTATGTTTGCTGCCGCTTGTGCTGATTATCATGATTTCCTTCACCGATGAAAAAACCGTACTGACCAACGGCTACAGTTTTTTCCCGGAGAAATTCAGCTTGTCAGCGTACCAATTCCTGCTGGAGGATTGGGCGCAGATTACCAAATCCTTCGGCGTCTCCATTTTTGTGACGATTGTGGGTACAGCCATCAGCTTGCTCATTATGGCGCTTTACGCGTATCCCATCTCGCGAAGAGATTTTCCCCACCGGAATATTTTCAGCTTCTTCATCTTTTTCACCATGTTGTTTAACGGCGGCCTAGTGCCTTGGTATCTGGTATATACCCAGGTGGCCGATATGAAAAATACGCTGGCCAGCCTGATATTGCCCCTATTGGTCCAAGGCTTCTTCGTTCTTATGATGCGCACCTTCTTCAGCACCACCATTCCTATGGAGCTGATGGAAGCCGCCACCATCGACGGAGCCAGTGAAAGCAGGGTATTCGCCCAGATTGTACTGCCCTTGTCCTTGCCGGTTCTGGCTACAGTGGCACTGTTTCAAACCGTAAACTACTGGAATGATTGGTTCCTGAGCCTGGTGTTCATCTCCGGTGAAAGCGGCAAAGGAATGGTCAGCCTGCAATTTCTGATGTACCGGACCATGCTGGATATCCAGTTCCTGTCCTCCAATACAACGGCGGCACAGGGGTTAAGCCAAAGCGGCGGTCTGGTCAATGTACCGACGGAAACCGTCCGGATGGCCATGGCGGTAGTAGGTATCGGTCCCATCGTCATCGCCTATCCATTCTTCCAGCGGTATTTTATCCAGGGTCTGACCATTGGGGCTGTGAAGGGATAACATAACAAAACCATGCCGGAGTGTCCGTAAAAGAACCTTGGTTTCCAATTACGGCTGCTCCGGTAAAATCAACCTTTTTGGAAATTAGCAGTAGCTATATCCGGAAATTCCGGTTAGCATAGAGTTGGACATATAAGGGAGGATAAGAAAATAATGGCCAAATGGAAAAAAGCAGGATTGGCAGTGATGGCAGCAGCAACACTAGCGATGACAGCAAGCCTGGCCGGCTGCGGCAGCAGTGATTCGGACTCTGGTGCAAGCGCTTCCCCAAGCGAAACCGCAAAAGCTTCACCTGCGGCAAGTGTAGCTGCAACCGCTACGGCGGCGGCAGATCCGGCGAGCTCCCTGAAACCCGCAAAGCTTAGACTGGTGTACCCTGGCTCCCCTCAAAAGGACCAGGCTGCAGTAACCGAGGAAATCAACAAGTACCTTCAGAAGAAGCTGAATACGACGCTTACCATTGAATCCTTCCAGTGGGGTCAATGGGATAACAAGGTCAACCTGATGGTGGCCTCCCGTGAAGCCGTGGACATTATGTTTACCGCCCAATGGTCCCAATATGCCGTGAATGCAGGCAAAGGCGCCTTCCTGGCCCTGAATGACGATTCCGGCAAATACGGCAACCTGCTGAAAAAGCATGGTCCGGACGTTCTCAAATCCTTCGAAGACAAGATTCTGAAGGGCTCCCAAATCGACGGCAAGAACTATGGCGTGCCGGCATTGAAGGAAATGGCTTCCCAAGGCGGTATTGTGTACCGCTCGGATATTGCCAAGGAGCTGGGACTGGAAGAAAAAATCCAGGCCGTGAAGAACATCAGCGATCTGATTCCGATTCTGGAAACCGTCAAGGCCAAAAAACCGGACTTTACTCCCCTGTTCCTGCGTGACGGTGAAAACTTCAACGCCCACTATTTCGGCAACTATGACTATTTGGGAGACGGCAACATTGAAGGCGTTATCTTCAAGGATGGCACTGATACCAAGGTTATGAACCGCCTGGAACAGGAGCGCTACAAGAGCACCCTGAAGATTACCCGGGAGATGTTCACCAAGGATCTGATCAATAAGGACGCCTCCACCACCCAATTGTCCACCAATGATGCCATGAAATCCGGTAAGGTATTTATGATTGTATGTCCGCTGAAGCCCGGCAAGGATACAGAAATCGCTTCCGCGGTCGGTCTGGTGGGCAACCTGAAGCAGCTGGCTTTGAACACCAAAACCACTGCAACCAGTGAAACCGCCGGCTCCATGCTGGCCGTCAGCAGCACCTCCTCCGATCCGGAGCGGGCTATGATGGTGATTAACCTGCTGTATTCCGACAAATACCTGAACAACCTGCTGAACTTCGGTATTGAAGGCACCCACTATAAGAAAACCGGTGACAACACCGTTGAGCCGTCCGAAAAAACAGGCGATTACAGCCCCGGCGCCGCATGGATGTTCGGCAGCCAATTCCTGAACTACATCTGGAAGGGCGAACCCGCCGACAAGTGGGATCAATTCAAGAAGTTCAACGAAGGCTCCCATTATTCCAAGGGCTTGGGCTTCACCTTCGATGTAAACGAAGCCATTAAGAACAAGGTTGCCGCTTCCATCACCATCCGCAAGCAATATGATCCGGCGCTGGATACCGGCTCTGTAGATCCTGACAAGGTTCTGCCTGAATACGCCGCCAAGATGAAGTCCTCTGCGGTAGACGAAATTATCGCTGAGAAGCAAAAGCAATTCGACGCCTTCCTTGCCAAAAATAAATAAGCTTACGGCGGCCCCGATTCAGGGGCCGTTTTTTTTTGCGCTGCTGCGGGGTGCGTTCCTCGGGGGTCAGGATGAACTTGGCCGGACGGTATGCTATCATGGCTCTAGAGGAAAATTTATGGAAGAGCGGGAGTGGATGTTGTGCCGAAGCCGGGAGTGTCAGCAATTCGCCGTTACTGGATATGGTTTGCCGTGTATGCGGCTGTCATGGGAGTGTATCTGTACCTGACCCGGGGCAACGGTGTGCCCGAAGCGTACAGGGGGACGGCTGCGGATCCGGCAACCTTTATGAGCGGCGAGCAGCTCCGGACGAGCGAATTTTACCCTGCTTGGCGGAATTGGCTGTTTTTTTTGCTGACACCCTTGGAATGGGGATTGTATGTGCTTATTCTCTTTTCGGGCTGGGGCAAACGGTTGTGCAGCAGGCTGGAGGGGCGCCGCTGGCCTGCATTCGTCGGATTTATGGCGTATGCACTGGTTGTGCAG
>JAEWMH010000190.1 GCA_023393235.1 Bacillota bacterium
GCTGTATATAACGGATCTGAATATCTGGGAGACGCCAAGCCTGCAGGCGAAAATTATGTGTATACCATTCCAAAAGATACATTGAATGACGGTACCTATTTCATTTCGGCAAGAGCAACGGATTCCAAGGGCAATGCCACCCAGTCCACGGCAGCGACGATTCATGTCAATACAATCAATGCCCCGGTGGCAAATGACGGCTGGACATCCCAGGATATCGGTGGTCCAGATCTGGACGGCTCTGCCAGCCTGAAAGACGGCGTGATGACCGTTAAGGGTAACGGCAAACTGGGCATCAGTGAAGGAAGCAATGAGACTTCAGGGGAATATTATTCTATGGCCGAGGATGACTTCCACTATGTCTATAAGAAGGTAACCGGCGATACGGAAATTGTCACCAAGCTGGAATCCATCGGCGCCGTAGACAATCATGCATTCACAGGGCTGATGATCCGGGATAACCTGGAATCCGACAGTGCGGCGGCCGTTTTGGGCTTGTCCTGGGTGAAGATCTCCAAGGAATACTGCTGGTCCGCTTACCTGGCTGCACGGCCGACCAATGGCGGCAATATGGATGTTCTGACGGAAACATTGGATTCCGTGGCTGCGGCCCAAGCGGCCGGCATCGATCTGATAGCAGATCTTCCATTTAAGAAAGCAGGCGTGGAGGAAGGATACTGGCTGAAGCTGAACCGCACCGGCGATGTTTTCACTGCTTACGGATCAATTACTGGCAGTGAATGGACCAAGATCGGTGAACGTACCGTGCCGATGAATGAAGCAGTTTACGTAGGCTTTGCCGTAGACAGCAACGATGTAGCCAATAAGATTGAACAGCTGAACTATGCGAAGTTCTCCAATATCCAGCTGACAGGTGAGGTTGAGTACAGCTTGACCATCGGCAAGGAAAATACCGGCGGCGCCGGATATACCCGGGAAATTTCCGTTGCTGGCAGCAATGTGCCGGAGGAAGCGTACCTGGCGGTTCAATTTACCGAAGGTACAGGCGAAGCTGCCAAGGTTTCTGTGGTGGTCACTTCCCTGTCCGATAACAAAGCAACCGTCTCCTACCAAAAGCCCGGAACCAAGATTGAAGCATGGCTGGTCAGCGGTATGCCGGATTTGACAGGCGAGAACCTGAATACGGAAGTCTATGCACACAGCAGCACCAACTAAGACTGGAGGAGGCAGAACATGAGACGAATGAAACTTGCAGTGCTGGCATTGGCGCTGCTTCTGTCCGCCTTCTCCGCCCCAATCGCCTCTGCAGCGGCAGCCGTTAAGGCTGTTTACAGCGGCGGAGTGGTGGAGGTATCCGGCAGCGGTTTTGCAAGCAGTGAAGCCTATACCGTACGGGTGGTTAATCAGGCGGACCACTATGTTCAAGCTATGGCGCAAGCCACAGCAGATGCTGACGGAGCCTTGAAGGTGTCCGTCACAACCGGAAAATTGAACGCTCTGGAGCAATTCCGCGTATATGTGAACAGCAAGGACGGCGCTTTGGCCGCACAAGCTTTGTCGGTCACCGGCAGCGTTGTTCCTCCTGTTACAGAGCCGTCCAGCCCCGGCGGCGGTTCCTATTCACCACCGGCCACAACGGATGACAAGGTTGCCGAAACGGCTAAGGACGGGATTTCCACAGCTTCTGTGTCGGTTAAGGGAGCATTGGATGCCGCAACTGGAAAGTGGACAGCCGCCCTCTCCGAGAAAACGGGAGCTGCTCTTCTCGAAACCGCCAAAAAGGCGGAAAGCTCCGGCAATAAAGCGGTGGTGGAAATAAAGGCCGCCGCAGATTCCACAGCCTCCCCCACCTCCATGGAGCTGACGCTTCCAGCCGGTTTGCTGGGGCAAATCAGCAAGGAGACCAAAGCGGATGTGCGGATCGATGCGGGAATCGGCCAACTGCTGCTTCAAGCACAGACTGTAAAGGAAATTGCCGGTCAAGCCGGAGCAAATCCTGTGACTCTTACCGTCAGCAAGGTGGACACCAAGCTGCTGCCAGCTGCAGTGCAGGCTGAAATTGGCGGCGGACCGGTGCTGGATATTGTGCTGAAGGCAGGCAATACCGCAATCACCGGCTTTGGCGGAAAACAAATCGAAATCAGCATTCCGTATACCAAAAAAGCCGGGCAGGATTCCAATGCCATCATTGTGTACTATGTTAATCAGGCAAACGGCAAGCTTCAGGTAATGAGAGGCGCTTATGAGGAGCCGGGCGCCAAGGTCTCCTTCACAACCTCCCACCTGTCCGTTTATGCAGTGGCTTACAATAAGGTGAGCTTCCAGGATGTGAAGGCCTCCGACTGGTTTGAACAAGCCGTTACCTTCATCGCCGCCCGGAAGATTACCGACGGCACAGAGGAGAACCTTTACAGCCCCGGGCAATCTCTGACAAGAGGCCAATTTGTTGTACTGCTTATGCGTGCTTACCAAATGGAGCCCCTGGCCGGCGCAGCCGATAACTTCGCCGATGCAGGCGGCGCCTACTATACCGATTACCTGGCTGCTGCCAAACACCTGGGCATTGCCGAAGGTGTAGGCGACAACCGCTTCGCTCCGCAGCAGGAGATTACGCGGCAGGAAATGTTCACCCTGCTGTACAAGAGCCTGAAGCTGATTCAGGAGCTGCCGGAGGCTTCCGGAAGCCAGAAGCTGTCTGACTTCAGCGATGTGGATCAAGTCGCACCTTGGGCAAAGGAAGGCCTGTCCCACTTCGTCCAAGCAGGAGCCGTTAGCGGCAGCAACAACCAGCTGTACCCCGGGCAGACTGCAAGCCGGGCCGAGATGGCCCAGCTGCTGTATAATCTGCTGAAGCCTTAATCCATTGTAACTATCGAAAAGAGCCGGCTGCTTCGCGCAAGCCGGCTCTTTCATTATTTTCATAACTCCTAAATCCCCAGCTCCTGCATCCTCGCAAGAACCGCCTTTATCCGGCTGTCCATATCCTTCGTACCGCTGCCGCCGGAACGGGGAAGCAGCAGCTCGCTGACAATAGCCCCGTCACGCATAAACAATATCCGACCGGACCGCGCCGCAACCTTGGCGTCATGGGTTACCAGCACCACTGTGGTCCCCTCTTCGTTAATGGCGGCCAGTAAATCCATAATCTCCTCTGCCGCCGACGAATTCAGCGCTCCGGTAGGCTCATCGCCGAAAATCACCTGCGGATTGCCCATCAAAGCGCGGCAGATGCCTGCCCGCTGAAGCTGGCCGCCCGATACCTGGGCGGTTTCTCTTTTTTCCAGCTCCGCAATACCTGTTTTCTGCATCAGCGCCCTGGCCTTCTCCACTAGTCCTGAGGCGTTTTTGCGGTTATCTCGCATAGATGGGAGGATGATGTTGTCCAGCAGGTTCAGATTCTTCAACAGGGTGGGCTGCTGGAACACAAAGCCCATCCGGGTGCGGCGGAGATCCGCCAGCTCCTGCTCGGGCAGGGCAGACAGCTCCCTGTCCTCGAAGATTACCCGTCCGCCGTCGATGCTGTCCATGCCGCTTAAGGCGTACATCAGGGTGGATTTCCCCGAGCCCGACGGACCCATCACCGAAACAAACTCCCCCTCCTGAATTTCCACGGATACCCCATCCAGGACTCTGGCCTTTTCAGCGCCGGCTCCGAAGGATTTGACTATTTGCTCACCGCGTATCATCGTTTTCATGGCCTACTCCTTCATATGATGGGATATTTGAATGTGACCTGATCCCCGGGTGCCCGCCACGGCGGCCAGCATAACCGAGGCTGCCATTGCCAAGGGACAAACCAGATAAGCGGCAACAGGATTTACCGTAAACTCGAAGGCCGAAGCGCCGAAGGAGGAAATCGCCATCCCCGCCAAAGCCTCACCCAGGGTGTTGGCCAGAAGCAAACCCAGTACAAGGGCCACCGCCAGCACAGCCCCTGCGCGGGAGGCGTACTGCCTGGCTATATCCGCCGCAGTAAAGCCCAGCGCCTTCAGAATGGCAATGGAGCTTCTGTCCTTGGCCATCAGCAGCTTCATAAACAAGATCGTAACCAGGAACATAAGCAGCAGGGCAACGGCAAAGGCAGCATAAGCAGCCTTGCCGACAGCACGGATGGTGGAGCCGAAGGTTTTGGCCATGTATGCCTCAATATCCGACACCTTGGCATACCCGAAACGGTCCGCATATTCCCTCACCTTGCCGGGGACAGCCGCCGGATCGGCCAGCTTGGCATAGATAACGCTGCGCATGGTTTCCCCGCTTGTTGCCCCAAACACCGCCTTGGCCGTTTTGCCGCCATTGGTAATGTCTGAATAAAGGCCGCATACAGTTAGGATGCTTTCTTTTCCATCCACGAGGAGGGTTAGAGTATCGCCCACACCTTTGCCCAGCTCCTCCCCGTTCAGCACAGACAGCGCAATTTCGCCGTTTGAGGCGGGAGCTTGGCCCTTGGCATAGCTGACCGGAAAGACCTCATGGTCCCCCAGCTCCACATACAACCGCTCCTCTGCGCCATTTGCCGAACGGGCGGTAAAGCTCCGTGTGATCAATACGGTATGCTGCGTTACGGCATTGTCACCCTCCAGCGCCTTGGCAATGCCAGCGGACTTGCCGTCAATATCGGCGGTCTGCTGAAGATCGAAGCGCAGATCCGCCTGACCGATACCCATATAAGTGCTGAAACGCTCCGAGGAAATGGTGCTGTAGAGGTTCTGGGGCACGGTCATAATAAACGCCGCAATCACCAGCACCGCAAGCATGGTGGCATAGAGCTTCTTGCGGGAGAGCACGTCCTTAATCCCCAGAAACAGGTTCGTGTCCACCAGCCTGCTGCGGCTTAAGCTGATCCGCCCGGCTCTGGCAGACCGCTCCTGCGGCATGCCGAACCGGATGGCCTGGGCGGCAGAAATCCTCTTAAAGCGGGCCAACACCCGGCTTACATAGGCCAGGATTACCAGGAGTACCAGCAGCACGCCTGCCAGACCGGCCAACAGAGCCGCCCCCTCATGCCCGCTTTCGCCCATGGACAGCCTGATCTGCTCCAGCAGCAGCCCCTGGAACAGCAAGGAAAGTGAGTATCCCAAAATGCAGCCAACTGCGGCAATAGCCGTATATTTGGCCAGATACAGCTTTTTAATGTCGCTTACCCGCAGCCCGATGGCCTTCAGAACGCCGATTTCCCGGTAATCCTCCTCGATTTTGGCAAGCAAAGTGAAACGGATGCACAGCATAGCGACGGCCACCACCAGGGCGCTCATCAACAGAATCACCGCGATCATCATTCCGTCGGAAATGGCATTGAGCATCCTGAACAGCGGATAGGTAACCGTCGGACCGTTGGCCTCCAGCCCTGCGGAGGCGTAGGCGGTTTCGAAGGCGCTCAGCCCCGACAGCTGCTTCAGCCGGAATTCAATCAAATATTCGATGCTGCCCTGATTAAGGAGGGCTGCATAATCCTCCCCGCTGACCAGAAACCGCTTGGAGGAGGAGAGGGTGGAGTTCATCTGGGAATCCCGGAGAAATCCGGCCACCGTCAGCTCCCGTCCGCCGATGCTTGCCTTGTCGCCAACCCTGGCGCTGTGGTCCTTCATATAAGCAACAGGAACGTACAGCTCACCTGCCGCCGGGCGGATGATATTCCCGTCCAGATCCAGCAGATAGTCGAAGCGTTCACTTTGGGTGCTGAAGCCGTTGTCCTGGGCGCTGTCGGCCAGGGATTCCCCGCCCAATACGATCCTCGCCCCCTCCACATTCAGAAACTCCAGCACCTGGTAAGCCTCCACATTGCTGTTCCGCTCCGCAAAAGCGGCAAGCCGTTCCCGGTCCAGAGGACCCGCATGCATCTGCATAAAATGAGGGGTTTTGGCCTTCACCATCATGGCATCAATGGACCCGGACAGCTGGACGGCAAGCAGCGCCGCCAGTGACACCAGCATAGCCGCCGCCGCAACAAACAGCGTGGTAATCAAGGTGGTCGCCTTGCTCTTCCGCACATCATTGCGGATCATTCTCGCAAACATCATACCCCTCCTACTTCCAGCCTCTTCACGGACTTCACCTGGTACAGCAGAATCGAGGTCAGGCATAACAGTCCTCCGGCCACCATAATCAGAAGCCCCGTACCTCTGCCCGTACCTGTGCCGATCAGCCTTCCGATATTTCCCGCAAGAGCTCCCCCGTCTGTCAGAAGCGGGTTAAACACATCGTCCGCCAATACGCCCGAAACCGCATAAGCCGCCACATACCCCAGCTGGGAAATCAGCCCGATGAGCCCCCAGGCTCTGCCTTGTTTGATGTTCTCGATATTGGTACGGGTCAGGAAATCCAGGCTGGCATTGGCGAAGGGCAGCATAGCGAAGAAGAAAAAGCCCGCCGCGCTGATCCATACCAAATTCTCCCTCATCCCAAAGGCCGCCATTCCCAGCCCGGCAAAAAACAGTGAAACCGAAAGCAGCTTCACGTAGCCTTTTTTGATGGGCAGAATGCCAACAACGACGCTGGTGACCAGCATCCCCGATGCAGCGATGGTGATGATGGTTCCCAAGGCAGCACTATCCGAAAAAGCCAGCACCAGCGGCGTGGCGAGGGTCTGGATGAAACCCAGGAAAAAGGTAATGACCGAGGCTATCATGACCAGAACCAGCACACCCCTGTTTTCAGAAACGGCAGCCCAGCCTTCCTTCAACTCCCAGACAAAGGATTGGGGGGAACTATTCCTTTGAGAAGCAAGGCCCTTGCGCACCACCAAGGTGGAGGTGACGGTTAGGAAAAAGGTGCATATGTCCAATAGAAGAAGCAGCTTAATATCCGCTACCGTGAGCAAAAACCCGGCGATCACCGGCGAAATAAGAAACTTGGCGGACCCGGCCAGCTGGACAAAGCCGCTTGCCTTGGTGAATTGCTCCGGTGTAAGCAAATCCGTCACAGTAGCTTTGTAGGCAGGGTCCAGGAGGGAGGAAAAGATGGAGCTGACCGTCACTCCCAGGTAAATCTGCCACAGCTGCACCTCGCCGCGCAGCATACAAACCAGAATAAACACCAAACCCAGGGCAGAGAGACTATCCCCCAGCACCATCAGCAGCCGGCGGTCATAACGGTCCGCCAGCACCCCGGATATAGCGCTTAGCAGCAGTCCAGGCATAAAGGCAAACAAGGTAACAAGCGCTACTGCAGAGGCCTTGCCTGTCAGACCGAATACAAATACGCCCAGTCCAAAGGAGGAAAGCCCGCTGCCAATGGCAGAAACCAGCTGGCCTGACCACAGCAGCATAAATTTTCCGAAGGGATTCCCCGTCCTACTCATGGCCGCCTTCCCCTCCGAACATCTGCATGGCAGGCGCCAGGCTTCCCGGCTTTGCTCCCAGCAGCCGCTCTATGTTGTGGATGAGCGCCGGAATACGTGCTGCCAGCTCCTCCTCTGTCAGACCGGCTCCATCGTCAAATACCGTATTGGCATAGATCACCACCATCTCCATACATTCATAAGGATGCGGTGTGTTGAACAGCCCTTCCTCTATCCCATCCCGGATCATGTCTGCCAAGATAGGGGTTAAGCCGCTGACGATCATCCGCTGGATCTTCTGGTGCATCAGCGCGTTCTGGGGCTTGTGGATATGCTCCATCACCTCTTCACCGCCTCCGCCGCCTACATTCATGGATACCACGGTCCGGATAATCCGTTCCACGACCGGTATACTCTTGTCCGCCGCCACCTCCCGGGCTGCAGCCATCAGCCGGGTATTGTACCGTTCGATCAGGGCGTCCATAATATCCTCTTTGGACTTAAAGTGGTAATACAGCGTGCCCCGGGCAATGCCCACCTTCTCCAAAATATCGTTGGTGCTGGTGCCGTCGAAGCCCTTCTGGCCAAACAGCTCATCCGCCGCATCCAGTATTTCATCCCTGCGTTCCTCGGGTTTCTTCACTATTCTCATGGTGTGCTGTACCTCCCCGAATTTTATAGACCGACTGTCTGTCGGTAATATCATGACATATCCCCCTTGATATTGTCAAGGAGGTGAATGCCTCTGGGAGAGTGTGTTTGCGCGTCTTAGAAGGGGCTGGCTAACTCCTGCGTGCTGCCTGACCTCCCTCCAGGTGAGTGGTTAAATTTCTAACGGCGGTGAGAGACGCTATTTGCCCCAAAATGGGGTGCTGCAAATTCTAACGGAAGCAGGGGCCGTTATTGGGCTAAAAAAGGGGGTTCGGCGGGGCAAAAAGCTCAAATAGCGGCTGTGGCCGCCGTTAGATTTTTTGAAGGGGTGTTTTCGCCGAAATAAGGTCTCTGGCCGCCGTTAGCGCCAAGCTTCTAAACCAGTTCCAGCAGCCCCATCTCCAGGCAGGTTTCCAGGTCGAAGGTTTTTACCCCGGCGGTAAACCGGATGCTGATTTCCTTATGCGTCAGGGCGGAGATAGAGCCGCTGCCGAACACCCGGTGCTTGACGGACTGCCCCTTCGCCAGGTCGGACCGCTGGCGGACGGCGTTGGGATTGGCGTCAGCCTGCCGGCGAGAAGCCCGCTGGGTGTTCACACCTTGCCGGGACGCGGCAGTCTGTTTCTTTTGCTCTGCCATCTGTTTGCTCAGCCCCGCAGCCTGTTTATTCTGCCCTTCCGCCCGTTTGCTCTCTGCCCGCTGCTCCGGCGGATTGAGAATATTCCTCACATCGCTGATAAACCGGGATTCGGAGGTTTTTTCCCCGTCCCGCTCCTTGTAGGAGATCATCTGGAGGTTCACCCTGGCCCGGGTCATGCCCACATAAAACAGCCGGGCTGCCTCCTCCATCAAGGCCTGCTTCACATCCGGCGTCCCCCGGTCATCGTCCTTGGAGGGAATGACTCCCTCTACCAGATCGATCATGTACACATGCTCGAATTCCAGGCCTTTGGCGCTGTGGAAGGTGGAGAAGGTGACAGCATTTTGCCCCTTGCGCCGTTTGGATTTCTTCAGCTCCGCCTCCAGATGCTTCAGCCGCTCGTGGAACTGCACCATGGTCTCCAAACCCTCTGCAATCCCTTCCAGCGTGTTCAGAATCCCCAGCAGATACTCCTTGCGGAAGCCCAGCCGTTCGCACATCCGCTCGATGGCTTTTTCGTAACCCAGCTTCCCGCGGATGGTCTTGATGGCATCCAGAGGGGGAGTGCCGCGCATCTGTTCGAAGGTTTCCTTGCATTCCTGCAGAAGCTTCACCTGGTAATCCTGGATGGGCGCATACTGCTGAAGGTTATCGAACACGGACTCATTGTTGTCGATGCCTCTTACGGACTCCATCTGCTGGCGGGTAATGTACGCGTTCAGCTTCAGATGGATTTTTTCCAGAATATCCATCCGCTTGTCCGAAAAGGTTAACCGCATAAAATTCAATACATCCTCAACCATCCAATGGCTAAAAAAACGGACATCCGCATCCTTCATATAAAAAGGGATTCCCGCCCGGTCGAAGGCGTTCATGAGCGCAATGGAGGAGGAATTGTTCCGGTACAAAATCGCCGCCCCGCTTAGGTCCTCAATGCCTTTTATCTCCTGAACAAGATACTGGGTTTGGGATTCATAACGTGAAAAGCTCTTATGCTTAATCCTTCCGCGTGAAGGATTGTGGGTGAACATATTCTTGGCATAGCGGTTCTTATTACGCTTAATAAACGCATTCGCCACATGAACGATTCCCTTGGAGGAACGGTAATTCTGCTCCATATAGAGAATGGCCGCATTGGGGTAAACATCCCGGAACCGGAGGAGATAAGAGGGTTCGGCTCCGCGCCAGCTGTAGATGGACTGGTCGTCATCTGCCACGATGCACAGGTTCCCATGGACCCGGGCCAGCTTCTCGGCAATGGCATGCTGGACCAGGGAGGTATCCTGGCCTTCGTCGATGAGAAGATAATCATAGCGCCGCTGGTATTTGCGCAGCAGTTCCCCGTCTTGCTCCAGCGCCGACTCCGCCCAGGTGAGCATATCGTCGAAATCCACCAGCAGACAGGAATGCCCGGACTGCTTAAACCGCTCGTACTCCTGCAGAACCTGCTCCGCCTGGGGCACATCGCATTTAACGGACTTCCACTCCTCAGGCGGCAGCATCTTGTTCTTGATAAAGCTGATATAGGTGGTCAAATCCTCCAGCTGATCATCCGTTATCCGCTCGCGGGCAACGGAGCTGTAGAGGTCCCGAAGAAGGATTTTTTTATGGAGGGGCAGCTGGCCGTTCTCCTGAAGGGTCTCCTGCTCCTCCGGGGAGATGTCGCCCTCGATAATCTTGTAAGCGGTCTTCCTCTTCCAGAAATATTCCCGCATCACCTCGAAGGCGAGGCTGTGTATGGTGGAGAAATCCACGGCTGGCAGCTCCGGGAAAAAGCGGCTGAACCGCTCCTTCATATCCATTGCCGATGCTTTGCTGAAGGTGACCGCCTTAATCCGCGAAGGAGCCACCCCCTTCTCCTCTATTAAAAAGCCGGTCCGCATAATAATCGTTGTGGTTTTACCGGAGCCCGGCGTAGCCAACAGCAGCATAGGCCCGTCGGTTTGCACCGCAGCCTTTGCTTGCACCTCATTCAATTCCACACCAAGCTCCGCTTTTTTCCGCTGAAAAAATCCGGCTGTGTCTCTCATACTCTTCCGTTCCTTTCTTTCGCTAAACCCCTACTGGCATTATACCATGCTGTGCAAGAGCAGAAAAAACCGGGCGGACATCAGAGTACCTGACATCCATCCGGCTGAAACGGAAAAGCTGCCGCGAAGTGAGCGGGTTTTCAGACACGTCCTAGAATATCGTAGGCACCATTCCCCCGTCCATCCGGATGGGAGAGCCTCTGAACGCAGACGCATGGGGGCTGCAAAGGAATACAGCTAATCTGCCGATTTCCGCAGGGCGGATAAACCGCTGAATCTCCGATTGGGGCAGGCTGGAGGTCATAAATGCCGTTTCTTTTTCGGAAAAGGTCAACTCTTCGTTAGCATACAATCCTTCAATAATTTGCTCCACCTGCTCCGACAGCGTAGGTCCAGGCATAATGGTGTTAACCGTCACTTCCGTACCCCGGGTTAAACCCGACAAGCTTTTGGACAGGGACAGCAGCGCCGATTTGGTCATGGCATATTGCGGCATTTGACCGGAGGGCATAACCGCCTCTTCGCTGGCGATGAACAGCAAACGGCCGAACTGATTATCTATCATCTTGGGCAGATAGAATCGGGACAGGCCATGGGCAGCAAAAACGTTGGTGCGAAAGTATCTCTCCAGCACCGCATCATCCACATCCTCATGCTTCATAAGCTCGTAGATGCCCATATTGTTCACCAGAATATCCACCTGGGGGAACTTCCGGAACAGCGCTTCCCGCTGACCAATGTCCACCAAATCCGCTGCGGCATTCTGCGGGCTGGTATCGGGGAAAGTAGATTTCAGCTCCTTCACCGTGCGCTTCGCTTCCTCCTCGCTGCGGCCGTTCACATATACATGCACACCTTCTTTGGCAAGCTCAAAGGCGATGGCCTTTCCGATCCCTTTGGTTGAACCGGTAACTAGAGCTGTTTTGTTGCGTAATCCCATATCCATGCTGGATGTCTCCCTTCCAAAGCAGTTTGTTCAATGGATCGGGATTATCTTACCTTGTAGGGACGGTTGAAGTAACTAGCAGGCAACGCCAACATTCTAGCTTCACACGCCAAACTTCCGTTTCCTTTATATGGGGTCCGCCCCAGTGTGCAGCAAGCGCCAATTGGAGGGGGTATCGCCTTCCCAGGACCGGAACGCACGGTAGAAGGAGTTCTGGTCTTCGTAACCGATAAGGAAGGCTACCTCCTTCAGGTCCAGTGACGGGTCCGTTAAGTAAGCCCGGGCCAGCTCATGCCTGGCTTCGGATAAAAGAAGCTTGAAGCTGGTGTTTTCCCCGGCCAGCTGGCGCTGTAGAGTACGGGCACTTACCCCCAGTTCTCTGGCAACTGCCTGCACATCCGGGACCCCGGCGGTAAGGCTGCTTTTTAGAATCCATTTCACGGCTTCGGTTATGGAGCGGGGCTGCTGTTCATCTAACGAATGCTCCACAGCGGGAGTCAGAATTTCCAGCAATTCTTCATTGTATGAAAGAAAAGACCGGTCCAGGTCCCTGCGGTGCAGCACCAGACGGTTATGAGCCGCACCAGTCCGAACCGGACACCCGAAATATGCCTCCAGTGCCTGCACATCTCCCATCGCCTGGGCAAATTCCACCCGCCGCGCGGTAAGCGGCTGTCCTGTTCCCCGGCGGCCCAGCTCCAGCAGGAATGCCAGTGTGATGCCAGTGAGCACCGGTGGTCCAGCGTCACCGGGAGTTGACCAGGCCAATTCAATGATGCAGGAATCCCCTTCCTCGGTGATCCGCAGGCTTTCGGGAGGACACATCTGTTTATAACGGACCATCCGGATTAGCGCATCACGGTAGCTGCGGGCATGATAGGTTGCCAGGACGGAGGGAGGATATTGGGCAGTTTCAAATGCAGCCGCCAGCCGGATGACGGCATGTGCCGTATCTCCGGTTATATCGGCATAGGCCTGCCACACGGCATAATATTGGGCTGCATTCAGGACCTGCTGTGTCGCAACGCTAAGCGGCAGCCCCGCTTTAAGGGCTATTTCGTCTGCAGCCATGCCCAATTGGCCCAAGCCAGCCCAGAAGCCCGGAGGCATTTTGATATTCATCACACGTTCCCAACCTTCCTGTCCAGCAATCGAATCCCCAGCAGCACCATCCAGGCGGTGAAAACAAGCTGTATCACCAATACCGCCCCATTCCCCATCAGCCACGGATAAGCGCCAGCAAAGGCTAACACTCCCGTCAAAAATCCCAGATAAGCCGCAGGTTTTCCTATTGTGCTTTTCCGGACGGCAAAGGATAAGAGAATGATGGCTAGGCCAAACAAGATAAAGGCTAAGTGCAGTCCACCATAGTACAGGCTCAGGACCAGCCTATAGCTTTCGGGAGACAGTGCAAGATCATAAACGGGATAGACCAGCCGGCCCAACACCACAACCAGGATCATATAAACAGGGACATTTAGAGCCAATAAGCCACAGCCCAATAAGGCTTTGATCAGATCCGTCTTCGCCAGCACCCGGTATATCGCAACAACAGCGGGAATCAGCAGCAGCGCGGCAAACACCAACAATTCATCCGCCATAGAAAGCTGGAGCTTCCATTCCGCCAGCCAGGCCAAAAGCTCCCCGTCCAGTGCCGGGGGATGGGGTACGGGCAAAAGAAACAGCTGCTGCGCCAAAAATAGAATCCCGGAGAGGATGCAGCATATCCCTCCAAATTGAATAACGCCCATCTTTGAATTCATGTATGCGGTACCCCTCTCATTCCGGGTTTTTCCGGACAATGTTGATCCCAGACAATTTTACCACATGCAAGAAAAAACTCCCTCATCTATTGATGAGAGAGGGAAAGCATCCCTTATGAAGTGGAAATCTCGGCGGAAGCCAAGGATTTGTTCTATAAGGAGCATTCCCCTTCCATGACGCTGGAGGAGGGGGAGCCCCCGGTGATCAGAGGCTTCTACAACCCGGGTGAAGAGGCTTTTACCGCTGCTTATTTCACCCGGTTCGGCACGCATGTCCTGTCAGTCAAACCGGACCCGCTCCAGCAGTTGATCCGGGATCACCTGAACTGCCTGCTGCAGCATTATCAGAGCCTATAATCCTGTATAAAAAGAAAGCCGGGAGGCAGGCTAGGTTCAATATGTAAAGGAGGGATTCACTTGTATTACTACAAAGAGGAATTGATCAATGTCATCAAGCCGGACCACCCGGACCCGGCGGCGGCCAAGGTGCTGCAGGAGACACTGGGCGGACAGTTCGGCGAGATGCGCACCATGATGCAGTATTTCTTCCAGAGCTCCAACTTCCGCGGCAAGGATAAGCAGTACCGCGACCTGCTGCGCGGCGTGTTCCTGGAGGAAATCGCCCATGTGGAGCTGGTGCAGAATACGATCAACCAGCTGTTGAACGGTGCAGGGCTGCCCCAGGCCGGCAATGCTGGAGCGGATCAAGCGCCGCTGGACGAGGCCATCAAACATGCCAATCCCCACCATTTTATTATGGGGGCCCAAAGCTCCCTTCCTGTGGATGCGGGAGGAAACCCTTGGAATGGTTCGTGGGTATACAGCCACGGCAATCTCATCAGTGACATGTTGAACAATGTGGTTCTGGAGTCTACCGGTGTGCTGCAAAAAACCCGCATTTATGAAATGAGCTCCAATCAAACCATGCGGGAAACCCTGGGTTTCCTGATTGTCCGGGATAATGCCCACCAGAACGCATTCGCCAAGGCTCTGGAAACGCTGGGTGTAGAATGGGGCAAAATCTTCCCGGTGCCTAATTATGATATCAACAAATATCCCGAATGCCGCAAGTATGTGGAGATGGGTTTCCATAATGTCCAATTCAACTTCCGGTTGGATCAAACCCGGATCGCTGAAATTTTCCAAGGGAAAACCCCCAGCCGCAATAATGGACAGCTGTCCGTAGTTCCACCGCCGCAAGGCTTCCCGGTTCTGGAGCTGCCGGACATGCCCAATGAGCATAGTCCCGGATTGCAGGATATGTACGTATAAAGGCCCGCAAATGAATAAAAGTCAGCTCCCGGTTGTGACGGGGCTGACTTTTTTTAAGGTGTGAGGACTAGTTTCTGTAGGCTTGCTGGTTTTGTTGATTGTAATAGGATTGTTGTTGGCCCCCGGTAAACATAACGTTATTGGCACTGTAGAGGGACTGCTCCAGGCTTTGGCAAACCTGCAGAACCTGCTGCAGCTGCTGCATGGCGGTTTGATGGCCTTGCAGAGCGGTTTGGATGATTTGGGCAGCTTGCTGCTCCCGTTGGGCCAACTGCTCCAATTGCATGGCATTTTGATGCTCCTGCTGCAGAAGCTGCTGATACTTTTGGGAAGCCTGTTGGGTTTGGTTCATCAGCTGATGGACCACCTGCTCGCATTGGCGGATTTGATTGGAAATGTCCATATTCATTCGGTAATTCCTCCTTGTGGGATATTTTGACCCAAGGAGTAGAATGCTCAACAATTCACAATCTATACCCGCTTTACGAGCCGGAGCCGCCGCCTGCTATTGACCCGGATCCAGCCTGCCGCATAAAGCCGCGATCCGGTTATGCCGGGTCTCTTCTTTTTTGGCCAGCTCGATGAATTGGATCTGCTCGCGCTTTAAGTATTCCGGTTGGTTCAAGAAGGCCTCCAGCACCTGACGGCTCTCCAAACCCTCCTCGATATAAGCCGGTAAAACCACCACACGGATTTCCTTATTTTCCTTCAAGACCACATGGACGGAATCCCCGAGCTCCTTGCCCACAGCCCGCCGGATCATTTCGTTATAAACAAAATAATGCCCGTTTTTGGAGGGAAGCAGGGTATGCTCGAACGTATGGCCGTCAACCGTTACATGGACAGGCACCTTCCCGTTGGTGCCGAAGGTGTCTCCGGCGGGATGCGGAAAGTAGACCACCTTCCACTTCATTTTCCCCTCCAGCATGTGGATTCCGCTGTCAAACTCATACACCATCGCGCTTCCCCCTTGGGATTCTCATGATACCCCTGCAAATTCCATGAAGAATATGTAATTACATCCTATTTTACACTATTGTAAATAAGTTGAGAAGATCGCTCCTTCCACCCAAAATGCAAAAGTGCAGTTAATTCTGGTATTAGCCGCTTAACCTGGGGCTCCAAATGAAAAAGTGCATTTATTTCACGCAAATCCCCTCTGTTTGGCAGCTTCAGCGAAAAATAGATGCACTTTTGCAGGATAGGGGCTCCAAAGGGAGCTCGTGGTCAAAAATAACTGCACTTTTGCAGAATGGCACCGCCTGCCCCCCTACCTCAGCGCCATGAACAGGCTTAAACCTTGCCGCCTGCCCGGTCCTGATCGCCGTAGAACCAAGCACCTCAAAAACGGCCAATGGTACGGGTTTCTATCCTTCCCTTGGACGGCAGATAGACGTGATAGATCATCTGCTCCAGCTCCACGAGACAAAGCCCCCGTGCCTCGATAATGGGATAGGTGTTGGACCCCAAATCACAGTTCAAGCGCACTCCATCAAAATAAATCCGTTCCACCGGTGTATGCCCATGCACCACAGGCCGCTGCCCCGTCAGGGCAAACAGCTCCTCACGTGGTATGCCGTAAAACTCGGACTCGGGCATCCATAGGATATCCCGCCCTTGCTGGAGTAAGGATTCGCCGGGATTCAGGCCGGCATGTGTGAAAATGTAGGATTCAGTTTCATAAACCACCGGCAGATTATTCATCCATTGCAAAAGCCCGTTTATTTGCTCCTTAGAAAATGCTTTCTCCCAATCCCTTAACGTTTCCCGTCCTCCATGCTGCAGCCACAGCTTATCCCCATTCCAGTAATAAGCCAAAGCCATCTCTTCGTGATTACCGAGAAGCGCAATGACATGCTCAGGGAAAGCTTCCGTTAATTCTTGGATTCTGCGGATTACCTTGGCATTTCCGCTTCCCCGGTCAATCATATCACCGCCGAAAATAAGTAAATCCCGGTTGAAGTCTACTTGGGCATGCTCCAATAAACACTCCAGCCCCACATCGTCTCCATGAATATCCGTGATAAAAAATGTCAACGTCCCGCCTCCCGATGAGTATGGTATGAAGCGACCAAGGTAGCGCTAAAGTTTGAACCGGAACCACACCTTCGTCCATTCTCCTTCCACACTGGCTACGTTTAAGGTTTCCCCATAGTAATACGTCAATCTCCGGTGGATGTTGGCCAGCCCTACTCCTCGCCGTTTGGAGGAGGTTTTCTCCTGGCTCCACAAACGCTCCAACTGCTCCCGGCTCATGCCGACCCCGTTATCCCATACCTCCACCAAAACTGCGTCCTCCTCCAGGGTGACGGTCAGCTTCACCGTTCCCCCTTCCACCCGCTTCATGACGCCATGGCGGATGGCATTCTCCACCAGGGGCTGGATCGTAAGCGGAAGGATTTTCTGTTTCATGGCTTCCTGGGGAATTTCGCAGAGGAAGGTCAGTCTGTCGTCAAACCGCACCTTTTCGATTTCCACGTAATCCGTGATTAACTGAAGCTCATCCTGCAGCACCCCGAAGCTGTCCGGCCGGGGCTCGAAGCTCCGCCGCAGATAGTTGCTCAGATGGGTGATCAGCTGCTCCGCCCGCAGCCAATCGGTCTGGCAGATGGCTATGATCGAATTCAAGGCGTTAAACAGGAAGTGGGGTTTGATTTGGGATTGCAGGAAATCCAGCTCCGCCTTCATAACAGCGTTTACGGATTTTTTGAGCTGCAGCAGAGTGGAGGCTCGGGCCCGCACCTCCGAAGCATCGAAGGGCTTCACAATAAAGTCATTGGCTCCCGCCTTAAACCCGGTGGCAATATCACTGGGCGCATGAAGCACCGTCAACAGCACAATGGGCAGCTCAAACAGGGAAAACCGCTTGCGGATTTCGCGGCAGACCTCCAGCCCGGACATTCTGGGCATCATCACATCCAACAGAACCAGATCAATATCGGTGCGGGTCTGCAAAATCTCCAGCGCCTCCATACCGTTGGTAGCCCACAGCACGGTGTAAGGCTCGTTGGCAAATAAGCGGGAGAGCACCTGCAGATTGGAGGATTCATCATCCACTGCCAGAAGGGTAAAGCAGCCTGTTTCCTGTTGGGGCAAACCTGCCGGACTTTCACCTGCGGCCGGAAAGCTTGTGTCATTGGCGGCTGCAGACTCCAAGACCGTATGATCAAGAGGGGCGGCAACCGGAAGCGTAAAGGCAATGCCTGTCCCCCGCTCAGGTTCGGACCAGTCAACGCAGATCTCTCCGTCCATCAGATGAAGCAGCCTCCTGCATATGGAAAGACCCAGTCCCGTGCCCCCATACTCGTAAGGGGAATGGGCTTGCTCGAAGGGCTGGAACACCGTCTCCCACTGGGAGGGCGCAATCCCCACCCCGGTGTCCTCCACCAGGATAACCACCTGGTCTTCTTTTACCTCCGCCGAAATGGTGATGGAGCCTGCCTGGGTGAATTTGGCCGCATTGCCCACCAAATTGTGGATCACCTGCTTCAGCCGGTTTTCATCGGCATATACGGGTGGCAGCCCCTCTGGAATCGCATTGACCAAGCGGATTTTCTTGCCGGCGATGACATTGCGGAACAGATCAAAAACCAGAGAAACCGTAATACGGACATCCACAGCGGAGGGATGAATGGTCAGCTCATTGCGCTTGATCTTTTCCATGTCCAGAATATCATGCACCAGGGAGGACAGCCTTCTGGAGGTATCACGGATTAAAGAAAGGTTCTGTCTGTGGCTGGCGTTCAATTCTTCCGCCCCAGTCTCCAGCATGTTTTGAGAGAGGTTGATGATGCCGTGCAGCGGGGTTTGAAACTCATGAGAGGTTTGGAGCAAAAATTCGTCCTTCTGCCTGTCTGCCTGCTGCAGCTTGGCCGCCATATCCTCGATGGTATTGTAGGCCTCCGAGAAGCGGTAGGACATAATGAAGGAGGACAAAAAGCAAAAGCTCAAAATCGCGTAATAGCCAAATTTAAAATCAAGCACCAAGCTGCTCAGGTACAGGGCAAAATCAATCAGACCTACAAAATAGCAGAGCAGGGCCAAGATAAATAGCCCCAGGCTTTTTTTCGTAAACTCCCCGTACGTGCCCTTCCGGTACGCATGGAGCAAGACCCCCAGAATGATCAGGTATGCCCCCAGCTGAACGGTGCTGGCCAGGATGTTAAAGTCGGAATACCATTGGAACGGGGCCACCAGAACAAACGCGATGTATGCCCACATGATGGAGGATACGATGCCGGTAAACCGCCGGGAGATCAGGCCCTTGCACATATGCTTGATGAACATGACCATGGTGATGAAGGAAAAATATAAGGAAACCGCCTGGATTTTATAATACAGCTCGGTGGGCATATGGAAGTGCTCCACAATCATCCGGTCGCCGTTGCTGGCGAAGGACCAGGCGATTACAATGCAGCTCAGCCCAAAATAGAGAAGCCCCTTCTCTTCCCTGCGGATGATGTATATCCCTAACTGATAACAGCCCAGCATCAATAGGGACACGATCAAGGTTAAGTTGAGAATGCTGCTGTTGGTATTGGAGGTTTGGATGCCCTGGGCGCTTCCGAAATAAATGGGGTAGGGGATTCCCCCCTGGCTATTCTCATAGTTGGCGGCATAAATAAGAATTTCCGCCGTATCCCCCTGAACCGGGAAATACACATTATACGGTTTATTCTGATACGCGTATTCGCTTTGGGCGAGGGCCGGAACCCCGCTGCCCCCTACTTTTTGCCCGTTCACATAAATGTCGCTGGCCATCCGGATGTTAGAAACTTTCAGTCCGTAAACAAGAGAGGAGGGCTTAACCTTAACCTGAAGACGGTAAGTCGCCGCACCCTTGGAACGGAACTCCCCGTCCTTCTCTAATTGTCTCCAGAACCCCGGCACCTGCATCATTTCCGGAGCCGTACCCTGCTCTTTTCCCGGATCCAGCAGCTGATTCCAATAAAATTGCCACATCCCGTCCAACGCAACCACCTGATTGTCATGAAAATCCCACGCCGATAAATCCAGCATCCCGTTTTGGGCAGATTCCGGATTGTTTTCCTTGTTATCTGTGGCTTCCAATAAGCTGAACAATAAAAGAAAACACCCCAAGCTGACTGTAATCAGCGCCATCAGCATTCTTTTCATCAGGCTATCTACTCCGTTTCATACTATGGGAAGACGGCGGCTCCGCCTTTTTTTCTCATTATAACAGGTAATTGCAGCTCCGCCGCATGATAAAAAACACAATCCAAAGCATGAAAAAAGACGCCGGAGGCCGGCGCCCTTATTCCTTGCCGTATACAGTCACGATAAATTCCAGCGGTGTCCGCAGCTCACTCTTTTCCATAAGTTTCTCCAGCATAGCCGGCTCCGTACGCCAATAGTAAGGCGTCATCATCACCAGATCACGGATGGCGGACGGGTCGGTCAGCAGTATCTCATCCCGGATCCGTTGTTGGTCCAGAACGCGGAAGGATGGATATGGGTGCTCTGCCTCATCATTCAGGTAAGGCTGCGGGTAGAGCATTTCCTTCAGCCCAAAGAGGTGGTGCTTCCCCGGGATAACGGTGATCAGCCTGCCCCCGCCGCGCAGCACTCTGCTGAATTCACTGTCGCTATGGGGAGCAAAAATCTGGAAGAGACCATCTACCGATTCCGTCCGGACCGGAAGCTTTTTGGAGCTGGCGACGGCATAATGGATGCCTGAGCCATTCCCGGCAGCCATGGTGATAGCGTCCTTGGAGATGTCAGTTCCGTAAAGTCTGGTTTCTATCCCCGATTGACGCAGGTGAGTATCTATACATTCCAGATAATAACCTTCCCCGCAGCCTGCATCGAGAACAGTGAACGGGTCAGCCCCCCTGTCCGCCACTTCCTCGGCCAGCCCGGCAGCCTGCATGGACAGCGCATCTGACAGCTTACGGAAGTAACCTGCTTCCAGAATGCTCCGCCTTGCCGCAAGCATTAATTTACTGTCTCCCGGGTCCTTGCTTTTCCGTTGATTAACCAAGAGTAAATTCAGATATCCCTTGGCCGACAGGTCATAGGTATGCCGGTTTAAGCACCGGTAGCTCCGGTCTGACAGCTCCAGCTCCGCTCCGCACACCGGGCAGGCCCATATATGAAGTCCGCTCATTACTTGTACCCCCTTTGCCGCTTCAGCTCCCTTTTGACCTCATACATGGATTGATCCGCCTTCTCGATAAGAACCTCCAGCTCAATGCCGTCCTCGCTGAACAGGGCATAGCCGATGCTGGCCCGGAGCTGGATCGCCTGACCCTCAAAGGCAAACGGCTTGGCAATTTCGGAATCCACGTGACGGATCAAGGCCCTGATCCCATCCCGATCCGCAACCGAGGCGGCAATGATGCCGAACTCATCCCCGCCCAGCCGGGACACCGTATCGGATTCGTTTACGGAGCTGACAGCCCGCAACGCGACTTCCTTCAGAGCCGCATCTCCAGCCCGGTGGCCATAGGTATCATTAATCTCCTTCAGGCCGTTCATATCCAGGGAGATGATCCCGAAATTCTCATGCTTCCGCATGGATTTGGCCAGCTTTTGACGCAGACGGTCATAGAATAAGGAACGGTTGGATATTCCCGTCAGACTGTCATGGGTGGCTTTGTGAAACAGCTCGCTCTCCTCATTGCGCATGGCGCTGAACATCTCCGCTGCAATAAGCCCCGACATCAGCTCCAGAATCCGGATATCCTCCTCCTGGAAATGCCCCGCATTCCGGGACAACACCTTGACGATTCCCACCACCTCATCGCGGTAGATTAACGGAACCACAATCATTGAATTCAAGCCAATTTGGCGGCAGGCCTCTTTATTGACCCGGTCATCTGTTTCAATATCGTCGCTGATTAACGGCACCCGCGCGCTGATGCTTCTTCCCGAGAGGCTGTTATCGATCTTCAGCCGCAGCCCAAGAAACCGCTCGGCCATGCCGGAGGCAGCGCTGTATACCAGCTCCCCGTTCTCAATCAGCTCCACGGAGGCTCCATCCGCATTGGTAATGTGCTGTGTCCTCTGGGTCACCAGCTCCATAATGCCGCTTAAATCCAGCCCCTGCTGCGCCACTTCCGTCTGAACCTGAATAATTTCCAACAGCTTCTCATTGCTGATCTTCTCTTGATGCAATATATCCAACCAACCTTTCCCTTGTCCTTGCTTCAGTCCGCGTGACGAATACCGCACTTTCCATTATGATCTATATAATACGGTTTCATTTTCCCAAGAAGGAGGGCATCCCCGTGGATTTCATTCAATTGACCTGCCCGAATTGCAATGGAAAAATCGAAAATAAGGAAGGCAAAACCTTCAAGTGCCCCTTCTGTGAAACAGAGCTGCTGCTCAAGGAAAACCATGTGTATCATGTGGATCAGACCATTAATCATTATTACGGAACACAGCCACAGCCCAAGGTCCGTTCCGGAACCGGGATAAACGGGAAAGCCCTGCTTTTGGCCGCGTTATTGCTGGCAGGAATTTTCGGCGCTTATATGTTTTGGAATACAGGGGCCTCCCGCCCGGAAACCCGTGCTGTCGCAGCTGTGCGGGAGATGCCGGAAAGCCCGGTGCTGATCTCCTTTGTGCAGGAGGTATTCAATAAAGGCTCTGCAGCCCCCACCCGGGAGGAGCTTGCCCGTATACGCTATCTGGCTGTGGACATGGATGAGGAGAACCAGTGGCGCTTTGCCTATAGCCTCTCCGACCCCTTCACAGATCCGCAAGCGAAGATTTCCACCTATATTACCCGGGACAAAATGCAGAATACCCAGCGTATTGAACAAAAGGATTTCGAGGCATTCAGCGGGCTTACCGCGCTGAACCTGATGGGAACCTATGAGATTTCCCAATCGGACCAGATCAGCTTCGCCCATATGAAGGAGCTGAAAAGCTACGGAGGCGCCTTCAACGAATCCTTCCACAAATTTGCCGGATTTTTCGGAGACAAATCCAGGATCGTGGAGCTCACCACCCAGATCCGCAGCAATCAGGAGCTGGCCTTGCTGCTGGAATTTCCTAATCTGTCCACCTTGGCCATTACGTATGTGGATGAATCCGTATCGGACTTTCATTTGTTGAACCAATTGCCCTTGCAATCTCTGTCCCTTACCTTCGTCGACCGTCTGGATTGGCTGTCGTCCTTAACGGGGCTGCAATCCTTGGCGATCCATTATAGTGATGCCACGGATTTTAAGGCGCTGTATGCCTTAACCCAGCTGAAGGAGCTGCAGCTGGAGGCCGTCCCGAACCTGAAGACAGTAGACTTTGTCCAAAATATGCCTGTGCTGCAGGTGTTGGAGCTGAATAACACCAAGCTGGCTACCCTGGCGCCGCTGACAGGCAAGGCCTCCCTGACGAAGCTGCAGCTGGCTTCCATGTCCCAGCTAGGCTCTGTCGATTTTGTGAACAGTCTGCCTTCCCTGCGGGAATTCGTCCTGTCCGGCCATTATGGGGATGAGGTGCACCTTGTGCTGCCTAATGCCAAACATGTGGAGGTGCCGGGAGCGTTTATCCGCGGTTTGGAAGCCCCCTCCGTCACTACATTAACCGTACATGGGAGCAGCCGGGAATTCAACATAGCTGACCTGGCCAAATTTCCCCAGCTGGAGCAGCTCACTCTCCGGAGCATAAGCGGGATCACCAACGTCCGCGCTTTGGATCAGCTCCCCGGGCTTCAGAAGCTGTATATCTACGAGACCAGCTTAAACAAGGAAACCGATGCCTTATTCAGCCTGCAGCATGTTAAAGCCATCGCCTGTACGGAGTGCACCTTGACGATTGGAGCCGGGAGCGCCGCGGCGGACGGACCGCTTCAAGAGCTGGCCTTGAACCAGACGTCCTTCCGGATGAACAATACTTCGGTCTCCGAGGTAGACAAGGTGCTGCCTTACTTTGCGGCGTTGTCCTCCCTGCGTTCCTTCACCCTGCAGGACAGCTCCCTCCAATCTCTGCAATTTATGGAGAAATGGCAAGCCATTGAGGAGTTGCGCCTCGAAAACAATGCGATCGTCAATATAGAGCCGTTAACCCGGTTGCCCAAGCTGCAGAGGGTGTTTCTAACCGGAAACCCTGTGCAGAATACATCGGTGCTGGGGCAGGGAGTGAAGGTGTATTAACGGAAGCTTTTACTTATGGGCATCCAGAATAAACATAGAAGCGTCCTGGTTCATAAAGATTTGCTTGCCGGTATAGATGGTTTCCGCATTCACTTCTGTAAACCCTATTTGCTTCATAAGGCTGATTAGCTCCCTCTGGTCAAAGCCGTTATGCACCAAATCCGAAACGATATGTTCATTCTTGTCAAAATCCACAATCAGCAGATGCCCTCCAGGGTGAAGCGCCTCGTACAAACGGGTTAATACCGGCTCAACTTCCGGGATATGCAGCAGCACCTGGGCCATAAAAATATAGTCTGCCTTAAGCTCCGCGCCTGCCTCCTGTTCCAAGTCCAGACACAGGGTATCCGCGTTAGGGATATGAAACTCCGCGATTTTTTGCTGAATGCGGTTAATCATATTCGGAGATGAATCCAGAAACAGCATGGTTTTGAAATCCTCCAGCAGATTCATTCCCACCAGGCCGGTTCCGCACCCAAAATCCACGGCTGTCTTATCCTTGGCATCCGCCGCATGTGCCCGAATGGCATCCGCCGCCACTCGGGCAATGTGGATTCTCTCCGGGGTGTCATACCCGGCGGCCATCCTCTCGAAAATTTCGGTGTTTCCCATTCCCATCTCTCCGATCCGTGGTTATGAATGATATTGATTATAACATAGGTTTGGTGTGCCATGATTTGCATTGAAACCGGGTTGGCCCCATAATAAGATTGTTTAGGGATTAAACAATGTCGCTTCGGAGGGAAGCGGATTCTGACGGAAACGGAGGCCCGGCTTTGAAAATCCAGTACCAGCACCGGAAGCAGCAGTTCCATTCCTTTATCTCCACCAACAATACCTACCCGCTCCATCTGCATATGCATGTGGAACTGGCGCTGGTGTTATCCGGAGCCATTAATGTGACCGTCAACAAGACGGAAAGCACCCTGTCAGAGGGAGACATCGTACTCATTTTTCCTAATCAGCCCCATAGCTACCGGACTGCAGAGAACAGTAAAATCCTGCTGTTCTTCATCGATGCGGCTTATCCTGCGGATTATGCCGCCGATCTGGCCCATTATGTGCCTGAGCATCCGGTGATCAGAAAGGCGCAGATAGAGGAAGCTGTTTATACTAACGTCCACACCCTATACAAGCTCTACACCGGACAAGGAGATGCCCGTATGCTGAAGGCGTATATCTCCATTATTCTGGGCCAGCTGCTGCCGTTAATGTCCCTGCAGCGGGTGGAGGCCGTTCAGGATCTCTTCCTGGTCCAGAAGATCCTGGCCTATGTGGACATACATTTCCTGGAGCCGCTGACGCTGGATCAGGTGGCCAAGGAGTTAGGCATCAGCCGTTTTCAAGTGTCCCGGATATTCTCCGATCAGCTCCACAGCTCCTTCCGGGATTATCTCAACAGCCGCCGCGCTGCTCTCGCCCAGATCATGCTGCAATCCACCAGCCAGCCCGTAACGGACATCGCCTTCGATTCCGGCTTTAACAGCCTCCGTTCCTTTTACCGGGCTTTCCGCAAGGAATACGGCATCAGCCCCAATGAATTCCGCAGCAATGCCCAGGGTACGGTACGCTAAGAAAATCCGCCCTGCATAAGCAAGGCGGAATGTGGACGTGCAGCTACTTGATTCCAACGGCATTTTTGCTTTTGATAAAATCCAAGATCAAACCGGCCGTCTCCGTCTGCTGCTGCTCCCGGGAAACGGTTGCCGGGCCGTCCCCTTTCTGGGGTCCGTAATTGCCGAATTGGGCATGGTTGCCTCCATTGATCACATGGACGTTTTCGGTGTAGTCGATTTTGGACTTATTGACCACATCGTCATTGGAGCCATAGACAGTCAACGCATCAGCAGGCGTAATGCCGCCGTATATGTAGGACCCCAGCAAAATCAGGCCTTTCACCTGGGCGAGGTGCTTGGAGGCATAACTGCTTGCCATTGCTCCTCCCAGGGAATGGCCGCCGATATACCAGTTTTGGATGCCGGGCAGCTTGTCATACACCTGATCCGCTGCGCCGGAACGGAATACCGCCAGGTTAAAGGGCATTTTAACCAGCACGCAGGTGATGCCGTTCTTCCGCAGCTGTTCCAACAGCGGAAGATAGGCGATGTACTCCACCTTGCCGCCGGGATAGAAAATCAGCGCCGTATCGCTGGGTGCGGAAGGGGAAAGAATCGTCAGATTGCCGTCCTTCTTAATGGTTTGGCCACCCGCTGCAGCTGCCACAGCAATCTCATCGGCATGGTAATAATCCGATACATACCACCAAAAGACGGCTCCCAACACAAGGATCAGGGAAATAACCGAAATCAGTGTCACCTTAACCCATTTTTTCACACGAGGACACACCCTTCTTGGCGTTACTTATTCATACAGCACTTTTTGTACTTCTTCCCGCTCCCGCACACGCAAAGATCGTTGCGTCCGGCAGACTGTCTTCCTCCAGGAGTTGCGGTTACATGAACAGGCTTTTGCTTCATTCTCATATCCATGGCAAGCTTTAAATTGTTCTTAGCTGCCTGGTAATTGGAATTGTTGGCACTGGCTTTTTTAAATAAATCGATGGCTTCATCCAGCAGCCCTTGCCGCAGCTTCAGGACCCCAAGGCTATTGCAATGTTGAAAGAACAGCTTCGCCTTGTACGACATTGCTTCCCTCAGGTACCTCTCCGCCGAGCTGTAATCCCCCATTTCCAGATAACAGTTTCCTAAACTGCCGGTCATCTCCGCCCGGATATCGGGTTCTCCCGCTTCCGCCAACTGGAGGGCTTTCTCATATTCGTTAACCGCTTGGCGGTAATGACGCGAGTTGAACAGATTGGCGGCTTGCTGCGAATGGCGCATAAGCAGTGTTTTCCGCATAAGCCCCTGGTCATTCTGAACCTTATCCGGCATATCGGGAAACACGGTATCCATCAGCCGCTCCATGGCGGGATTCATGGTTTTGGCATATCCGATAGCCATACCACGGCTTGTGTACGTGGCATAAACCGTATCGTACACCCCACCCTCCATATCGGGAATTTGTACTTCCGCCCCGCCGGATACAAGCTTCAAGTGCAGGGTGATTTTCCCCTTGGACACGGAAGCCGATGAAAGGATGCGGGTAACCTGGCGGGTCACCTCCGATAGGATGTCTTCACCGGAGTTCACCTTCACATCCGCTAGCGTTTGGTGGCCGGCTGTGCTATATGCGGCACATTGAATCCGGTCCCTGCTGAAGGTGACCCCATGTCTGAGGCAGATTGCCAATAATGCCTGATGGATTTCGCCATATCCCAGCCCGCCTTCTTCATTTTCGATGCGGATTGCCGTTTCCCGGGCAACACCCAGCTGCTGCTGCAGATACTGCAGTGTCATTTCCTTGATGTGCGCTTTACACCGCTCTTCGCCTTCCTGATCTCCCAGCCGCCGGTATACCTCGGCCGCTTTATGATACAGTTCGGCTTTTTCCAGACGGTCTGCTTCACTTACCCATTCCTGAATCGTGCTTTCCTTCTCCAACTGCAATTGTACATAATCGAAGCGGGCTGAGGTATCCAGATAAGGCATTAACAAGGGGAGAAGCGCACAATCCGCCTGATCCTCCACGATGTACAGCTGGTCACGAGCCCTGGTGGCGGCAACGTAAACCAGATTATAAAACAACCGGTAGAAATCAATGTTCTTCGCTCCGCCCTTCACAATGCGGTCCCAATAACCGGCATAGTTGGACAGAATATTGAACATAAGGACGTTCTTATACTCCAGCCCTTTCATCTCATGAATCGTAAAAACCCGGTCAACGGGATAACCCTCTAATAACATCCGGTCCCGGTCCCCGGAATCTGCTACAACAACGGCACAATAATCCCGTTCATTCAATTGATCGAAGAGTCTCCGGCGGTCATCCGTGGAGAATTGGAGCAGCAGAGGACGGTTGCCATGGCGGATGCCGGCTTCCTCATAATCATAAGCACTTTTGCCGATGTGGCTTTCTCGGAGCTTCGTCAGCCTGTTCAACAGATGGACAATCTCGGAAACACTACGGTAATTCTTGGTAAGACGGCGCTCCTCCCAGCTATGACACTGTGCATAGAAGCGGGTCTTTAACCGGGTCATTCCGGTGAAGCCGCCGCGGAGGCTCTGATTGGCATCTCCAAGCAGCAGGTAATGCTCGGGACGCTTGGCCAACGTGCAAAGCAGTTCCATCTGCACATCGCTTAGATCCTGCACTTCATCAATCACCACAAAATCATACCCGGCGGAGGATGCCTCCCGGTTCTCCAGACAAAGCCTGGCCAGGTCATTCTCATCCAGGTAGCCGTTTTCCTTGAGCCATCTGTTATACATCCTGGCAACAGTGAACATCCGCTTTCTCTCTTCCGGCTCCAGCATGGATTCCACCGAAGCCAGATAGTCCGCTTCGGACAGAAGCCCCTGGGGATCCCGCCCGGCAGATGAACCGCGGCTTCCTTTTAATATCCCGGTAATTTCAAACCAAGCCCGGAGGCTGTCGAGAGGCTTATGCTTCCATAAGGGCGCCGAGCTTTTATGCCACTTATCAAAATCAGCGAACTTCACCAACCGGTTGGGTGCACAGCCCAATTGCCGAAGACCGTACTCTTGGAGTGTGAAAAAATCCACCACGCCATGATCCGCATCCTTGTACTTCTCGAAGAGTAACCGCGTGTTTTCCTTCAACAGGTTGGATTGGGTCACATAAGCCGTTTTCACCTGGGCTTTATTATTCAAAATTAGCTTGCGCATGCCGATCATAGATTTGCCGCTCCCTGCACTGCCGCAAACCAGCAAGGGCTTGTTCAGGACATTCAGGCAATCGTATTGATCGTCGTTTAAATAATAGAGATAGTCTTCGTTGTTCTCATCCAGCAGCAATGCAATATATTCGTCTTCCAGAACGATAGCGGCCAATTGGGACAGGTCCGCATGGGCATAATGCTGCAGATAAGAGGCATATTCACTTTCCAGTTTATGATCGGTCTCATCCTCGTAATAATGTTCGGTCACCAGTTCAAAGTCCAGAGGACGGATATGCTCCATATTCCTGTCCATCTCCCGGGCTGCCCGGATCTGCTGGTCATGGTTGCAATACCGGAGGAAGACTACGCTATCCTCCCCTCTCTCTTTCCGGATGGCAAACAAAACCCGGTCCCCGTTATTAATCCGGAACTTATATATATCGGTTCCGGCAACTCTGCGCACCCAGAATCCGTTGGGAACATCGAACATACTCCGGCTTTGCAGAATCACCTGGCTGAAGGACTCCGTCTTCTGCAGAACAGCATCTTTTTTGGACGGCGGGATGTCTTTCAAAAAATCTTTTGTTATCAGCATCTGGTGGCCACATCCTTAATCGACAAAGAATATATTCACTATATCATCTTTTTCTGTAAAGCTCCCGCGGCTTATTGTAACGTTTATCTTTCATTTGCTCTACGTCCTTTCTGGACAATCTTGTGATCATTCCGTGCTGGACTAGAAAGTCCAATTCCGTTCTCCCGAACAGGTAACCCCCTTCCGCGGATTGACACTGATCCTTGCAGATTCTGAACAGATTCAGGTTAATGAACTCCACCTTTACGATTTCCCCCATCGCTAGATAAATGTTCAGATCCCCGAACGAAATCGAAAAACCCTGATTGCATAGGTAGTACAAGAATGACTTTCCGCCTTTATGGGTAATTGCATGCATGAATCTCCCACCTGCCTATTCTTTTTATCTCCCTCCTCTTATCTTGTCGTCACGACGCGGAAATCTTTTAAACCAAATAAAAAAAAGACGGAGTGAGATTCTCTCATTCCGCCCGGTCTATAAAATTAAATATGTTTGATTTGAATATGTTGTTTTAATTTATTTAAAAAGTAGCTTCGTGCATCAAGTTCCTGCCGGTATCCCAGCGAATCCTGCGGCGCAGTAACCGAAATGGCATGCATTCTATCTACCACTTGTAATAAATCTAATTGAAGGAATTGAACCAATGAAATAAATGAATCTACTGGAATTCTCCATGGATATATATTCAAATGAAGCAGCTTTTTTAATATTGTAACATCAATCCCTGTTTGAGCACGTAACTCTTCTAAAGATAAACGTGAATCCTCAATAGCAAACGATAGTAATAACAAGGCATCAGGGTCAAAATCATCCTCGTGATCAGATGAATGTTCAATTATTTTACCCATATCATGCATACACTCCATCTAAAATTAGTACGTGCAGTATATAAAATTGTCTTGAACAGGTTAAGGTAGTGGTCTTAACCTGTCCAAACCATTGGTTTTTCAGAGTTAGGATCATATATAATTATATAGAACAATTTAAAAATTTCTATTTATTTCCGTTTCTTGTCTCTCATATTTTTTCTCATTTTCAGTTTGGCCTGAAAGCACCACTGATCCACTTGCTTCTCATCCTTTGCCCCTATGAGTCGAGCCGTTTCTTTCGAGGTGTACTTATACACATACCGCAATTCCAATACCTTCTGCTGCCTGGGAGTAAGCGCTTCAATCGCCTCCAATGCCCCGGTCCGCCCAGTACCTGAAGAGGCTTCGGACGGCTGATCATAAATGCTGTTATGCTCCGGCCAAATGAGACAGTCCCGGTTGCTCTTTCTCAGGTAATTCCTGGCCACGTTGCGGATGGCTGCACAGATCCATCTCCGGAACGAACTCTGGTCGATCTGGCGGATTTTTATGCAGATCAGCATTACCACATCCATTTGAATATCTTCCAGATCCCCGGCCTGCAGGTACATCCCCCCTTTGGCAGCTTCTTGAAGGGAAATATAGCGGACCAGCTTGGGCAGCCATCGCCTCAGGAACTCCGTTAACAAAGGCTCCTCCTCTCTATTCTCTTTAAAGATGCTGTGCAGAACAAGAAAATCATCTGTGTCCATCTCTTTCATCCGCTCCAATCCACTTCGGCTCTGATAGAATATGCCCCATTATTATAAATCTCTGCCAAAAGCGAAATCTCGCAAAAAAAGTCGGTGAAACTAGCGATTTTTATTGATAATCCGACAAATTGACTACTAGATTGCAGGAAAATACCCCCTCTCAAAAAAAGAAGGGGTATGGAGAAATTAATGATCCGCCGTCCAGATGTCCAGCGCCAGGGTGCGGACCATGGCATCCGGATGATTCCGGCAGTCCCTCAGTCGTCTAGCGCTGGCCGCATTCCATTCCAATGCCTCACCGGCCGCCTTAAGCGCCGGAAGCCCAATGGCTAATGCCATGGCTCCTCCTTGTTGACTTAAGGCATCTACCACAGCCAACAGGGTTTCCGTCTGCCAATAGCCCTTGCTGTTGTGGAGACTATGCCCCACTTGCTTATAGACCTCAGTAAATAGATACGGCTGCTTGCCAAGGCACTGAGCCACTTGGGTCAACCCGTCAACGGCCGCCCCCGCCTTGCCCCAGTCCACGGCTGCCATATGCAAGGTGATGACCAATTGCTGCAGGGTTTCGTGCGGGGAAAGACAACCGATCATCCCCTGGTACAAGGGAATCAGGGTGAGTCTTACATTTAAGGGCAAGGCGGTCAGCTCCCTGGTCAGGCTTGCCAGCCGCTGCCGGTGCGGCAGGTCACGCTCCCGGGAGGCATTCCATTGCTCCTGTACAGGTGCTGCCGCCAGATACTGGACAACCTCCATGACCCGGCTATTCACCTTGCCATCCCGGGCAGCTTCTACCAGTGAAAACATGGCCGGCCCCCATCGGGAGCTATCCTCCAGATTCACGAGCGCCTTGGCGGCCACCTCCGCAATCGCCTCCTCATGCTCTTCCATCCATTGGGCCAGAGCATGGAAAGCACCATACGCCACAGCCAATTCCTCATGAGCGGTTGCCTTCAGGAAATAAGTCAAATATCGGTCTCTGTACGGAGCGGGAAGCTCCTGCGGACGCTGCTTCAGCAGGCTGATGGCAATATCAAGCTCCGGGGAAGCTGCAAGGGTATCCAGCATCGTCCAGCTTCGTTCATCCTCCAGGAGCTGCCTGGCCGCATATCCGATGGCTATTGCAACGTCCTTATGCACCTTGGGCTTCCCAAACTCCTCCAGAAGCAAAGCCATGCTGGTAGTCAGCCGGAACAGGCCCAGAAGACGGATGGCTTCCTTGCGCACGGTAATCTTCAGCTTCTCCCGTCGAAGGAGCTTTTCCAGCAGCCCTGCCAAAAGCTGCGGGTTTACCCTGTGGGCGCAACGGGGGACGGCATACATGGTGGTCCGGGCCCGGTCTCCGTCCAGATGCTCCAGCAGGAGAGGCAGAGCCCGCTCCGGCTCCTCTGTCAAGGACAGCGCATGCAGCGCCGCCTCCGCCACAAAGACCTCCTTACTGTCCACAAGCTTGACCAGCAGCTCAGGCCAAAGATCTGGCAGCAGTGCCATGTTCTGAACCGCATGGGCCCGCTCCTGTAACCCCCGCTTCTCATCCACGGCCACCCGCTCCAGCAAGGCACGGAAGGCCAACTGCTGGCGGGGCAGCCACCGGTGAAAGCCATTGGCGGCCGGAAGCAGATAGATGGTCTTGCCGGATAGGAACTTGCCCTTCACCGCTGCACCGGACAAATAAGGGTCCAGCCATTCCTGGCGCCTCCGGTGCAGATGCTCAAACACTTCCCTCACTGTAATAAAGGATTTATCACGGTCCAGCAATTCGGCTACCCGCTCGTCGCGTGTGCGGGGCGCCGCCAGCCAATAACGGGCAGCTTGGGCAGCGGTGGAAGCGGATTTCGCCTTGGTGGTTTCCCTTAGCATGTCCTGCAGCTTCACCAGGGGATACGCCCGTTTGCCCAGCCAATCTGCCATTTGCAGCACCAGATTGTAATTCTCCCGTTTGGCCGCTTGGGCCAGGAAGGGGTGGAGCGTCTCGAACAGCCGCTCCTCTATTCCATGGGGCAGAGACATCCGGTAAAGCGAAGGCATCGTAAGGTGGCCGCTTTGTTTGACCAGCTTGGTTAATGTTCGGAGCGCAAATTGAAAAAGTGCCCCCTGCGGCTCCGGAGCATGCAGGCCCATCAGGCCAAAGGCCATCTCCTCTGCCCTGGCCCTTGTAGCATGGGAGGTGTCCCGGGCTTCCGCCACACTGTCCACCAAGAGGTCCAGCTCCGGAATATGCTCCTCCCGGAACAGAGAGACCGGACACCGGGCCAACTCGGCAAATACCGTCTGCCGGACTGGGTCCTGATCGTTCCTGATCCGCTTCAGGAATACCAGCGTCTTATCCATTCCTTGCCTGGACAGCGCCGTGCTCCTTACCAATTGGGCCAAGGCCCGCCCGCGCTCCTCCGCGTTGGAGGCGGTTGCCTCTTGCTCCAGCCGTTCCCTCGCATGGCCGATCAACCGGCGGGCGGTAATCAGGGTGTTTAGCATCGGATAATCCTTGACCTGCCGGAGCCCCAGCATCCGGCTTGCTTCCTTATCCCGCAGTTCATGGGGCAGCTCGTCCAGTAGCTCCTCCGGGAAAACCCGGGCTGAACGGGACTCCTCCTCATATGCCGCCTCAAAAATATCCGCCCGCTCGGAGGGGGCAAGAGCGTGGAGCAATTTCGCCAGATGGTATGGCTGTTCGGGCAATAAGGCCGCTATGGATTTCCATTGCTCCAGGGTAAAATAACGCCTTTTCTTCAAAACACTATGGGGGACACCATGTTTGATCAGATCGCCCCGGGCCTCAACACGAGTCAACAGCGTATGTACAGCACCGGCATCGAAGGAAATCAGGAAACCCAGATGCTTCCGGAGTACAGGATGCAGGTTATCCTTCGGCCCCTGCCGCAAGGCGCAGTCCAGCACCACCTCCGGCTTCAGCCGGCAAAGCATCTCCATGGCCGACGAGAACTGCCACCACACATTGCCCTGTTCCCGGGAAGACGCAGCCGCCAGACTGGTTCGAAAAAATGCCGCTACCTCATCCGGATGGCGCTTCGCCAGGCTGTGCCAATTGGAGATCGCGTAGCCCAGCCCGGCCAGCCGCCGGTCCACCGTTTCCCTGCCGCAAGCAGGCAGCAGAATGGCCGCCTCCTTGGCACCCCAGCGGGTATTCACTTGAGGCAGCAGGCGTTCCGCCAGTTCATGACGGCTGCCCAAGGACAGATTGTGCAGGAGGTGGCGCCGGCTTTCCTGGGACAGCTGCTCCAGAATCCCCTCTATCTCCTCGGCGGAAGCGGCTTGTGCCAACAGCCCCGCCGCCCGTTTACGGACACCGGCTGCCCGGTGGCGGACCGCCTCCAGTATCACCGCAGCGTTGGCCGTAGCCTCCGCCCCGGTCAAAGCCAGGTGAGCCTCGTAGGCACCGTCCTCCAGCAGCGAGGAGAGCAGCCGGGAATATGCCGCAGCATCCGTACACTCCCGGCCCAGTTGGGCCACGCTTTTCATGCGGGCGGAATATCCCAGCCCGTCCAACGCTTCCAGCAGCTTCTTTTTATCCGGGTGATTCCTGTTGATCATGACAATTCCCTCCGTTCGGGGTATGGGTTCCAATTGTCTATCATTACTGGCTATAATCGTTTATCATATATTAGTAATATAAAGGACATTCAGTCCGTAATAGAAGACGATTTTGCGTTTTCTTAAGAAAATCTTTTGCTTTCTGCATAGTTTTGTTTATGAAATGTTCCTTATAATGGTGAACATCATGGCTCCTCCTAACAACGAAAGGAACAATACATGGATTTCTCAACCTTCATTTTGGCAGCTCAGCTTATCAAGTGTCTCGGCATACTGACTAGTCTTTATGGTCTATATTTTGTCATCCTGGCCCTTTGGGGGGAATGGCGGAACAAAGCTAAGCCGCAAAAAAGCGCCGTGCCCCCGGCAACCCGCTTCGCCTTGTTAATCGCAGCCCGGAACGAAGCGGATGTGATCGGGAACCTGATCGCCAGCCTGCAGCGGCAGAGCTATCCTGCGGAGCTGTACGATATTTATGTAGCCCCCAATAATTGTACAGATCATACACGGGGAATTGCTGCGGCCTGCGGCGCCCGCATTTTTGACCCGGTGGGGGAGATCCGTTCCAAGGGAGAGGTGCTGTCCCAATTCGTCGGAACCTGCATGACCGAAAACAAATATGACGCCATCTGCGTCTTCGATGCTGACAACATCGTCCATCCGGATTTCCTGTTGCATATGAACCGGGCCCGATTATCCGGCGCCCGGGTTGCCCAGGGCTTCAAGAACAGCAAAAATCCCGGCGACACAGCCGTAGCCGCCAGCTTCTCCATCTATTTCTGGATTATCGACCGGTTTTATAATGCCAGCCGGGAGGCACTGGGCCTGTCCAGCTTCGTCACCGGCACCGGATTTATGGTGACCCTGCCATTCCTGCGGAAAATGGGGGGCTGGAACACCCGGACCATTACGGAGGACTACGAGTTCAGCGCACAATGCGTGCTTGCCGGTGAACGGGTGCATTATGTGGCGGATGCCATTGTATACGATGAGCAGCCCCTGACCTTCATCCAATCGTGGAAGCAGCGCAGGCGGTGGAGCACGGGTAATTTTGACAGCTCCAAATATTACCTCAAGGATTTGTGCAAAGCAGCGGTCCGCCGCCGCAGCCTCCTTTGCCTTGATTTGGCTATGACGTATTTGAGTCCGGTTATCTTTATGCTGTCCGTAGTTGCACTGGCGGGTCAAACCCTCCTGGGGGGATACAGCAACGGCTACTCCTTCATGAGCCAGCCGTTAATGTGGGGACTGATGCTTTGCCTCCTGCTTGCAGCCCTGTTCACCTATAAGCAGAACAGACGGACCCTCCGCGGCTTCTGCACCGCTGCCGGCTCCTTCCTGTTCCTGTTGGCCAGCTGGATGCCCATCAACCTGATCACCCTCCTGAGAAAACAGCGGAAATGGGAGATGATCCCTCATACAAGGGCTATTTCGTTGGAAGAAATGTAGAGTAATATGTTCACGTAAAAAACACCCGCCGGTCAGTTCCCGGAGGGTGTGCAGTCTTATTTGACCTTATATTCATACTTTTCTTTTCCCAGCGTGATGATCAGCACCACGGATTTATCATCAGTAGAAGCCTCTTTGGGAAGTTCGGCAAGGTAATGCAGCGTGCCGGTCTTAAGGGGTTCGATACTGGTGATATTCGTGTAGGTAAAATTCGAACCGCCCCCCTCTTCAATGGTTGAAAAGCTCTTGTAATCATATTTATCCGCATATTTAACGGCTACCGATGCAAACTCATCCGAACCAACGGCAGAGCTCTTCAAGTTCTTAATGCTGATAACGGTATCCAAGTATATATTAGCTGTGTCCTTCACCTCATAGTAGGTATAGAAGGATGCAGGCTTGGGGGGCACCACCTTGGCGGTAAAATCAGTTTTGACTATCGTGATCTCAGCATAGTCATTAATCGTCAAAGGTGCACCGGCTTCAAGGGTTTTCGCCTTCGGGGCAGCAGCAGATGGACTCGGCTTGGCGGCTGCTCCCCCGGATACTCCGGCACTTCCTTCCTTTCCGCTGGCAGACAGCTGCTCCTTTAATTGTTTGTTCTCCGCGGTAAGCTGCTCCACAAGCGCTTTGGTTTTCGCCAATTCATCCGAATCCGAGGCTGTGCCGGAACAGCCTGCGGCAATGGATGCCGTAATGGCGATTGCACCAAACATCTTTACATACTTGCTCATCATAACACTCTCCAGTTTTTCCAGATGCTCTTAAATTTCATAACACATCATATCAAAGGGAAGCATATTATGGAAGCCGTTCATAGATTTATCATATTCTCTGTTACCTGGTTGGCCCCACACCCTCTTTCATCACGGCCCACCTCCAGCCTCCACCGTGGAAAGCATCACCTGGGCAGGCTGGGCAAACTGTGCTGAAGCTTCTCCCTTCGGATTGTGGAGACGGAATAAAAAGGGGTCCCCGTTCTCCGATTTCCACACCATGTAATCCCATACACCTTCCATCGCAGAAACCTGCAGATACAGCTCCGCAAATCTCAGCGGATGCTCCACCAGCTCCCCGGTATACTCCTTGGTCTCCCCGAATTTAGCCAATTCCTCCTGCCCCTGCTTGCGGAGTGCATCCACCGAAAAGCCTGCGGGCAGCGGCTCGATTATGGCGTAATAATCCGGAGCCGCTGCAAGCGAAAGCCTTCCTTTCGCCGCGTCGTAGGTAAAACCGTCGAACATGTAGAAGGAGTATCCGGGGCCTTGCTGCAGTTTCGCCTCTTTCTTTTGATATCCCTCCGGTGTCATCACCTCGATGGAACGGGCAGCAGGCCGTGCTCCCGCAGCCGGGCTTGGCGAAGCACTGATAGCGGGCGTGCCGGAGGAGCCAGACACAGTGGGAGCAGGCGTATTGACTGCGGAGGCCACGGGAGAAACACCCGGAGCTGCAGAATCTCCCGAGCAAGCTGCAAGCCATAGTGACAAGGACAGAACGGTTCCGGTTAGAAGGGATGAGCGCCCATGTTTCATGTGATGCACCTCCTGTTGAAGATAACATTGAAGTAACCGTTATCGGAGGGGGCTAATCATTCGCATCTGAAGCGGAATATTTATACAATGAAGGCACACGCTATAGGGAGCAAAAAATTTGTTGCAAAAGGTGGGATGATCCGTGTCAGAGCATGAAGAAAGAGTGGAAGCCGGATGGAAGCTGGACAACAGCTATTCCCGGCTGCCCCAAACCTTTTTTTCCAAACAAAGCCCGACCGCTGTACCTAATCCGGAGCTGGCGGTGCTGAATGAGCCGCTTGCTGTTGAGCTGGGACTGAAGGTCCGTGAACTGCGGGCGGAGAACGGAGTGGCGGTGCTTGCCGGGAACCGGATCCCTGAGGGAGCCGTGCCCCTCGCCCAAGCATATGCGGGACATCAATTCGGGTATTTTACCATGCTGGGAGACGGAAGGGCCTTGCTGCTTGGCGAGCAGATCGCTCCCTCCGGGAAGCGGATGGATATCCAGCTCAAGGGCTCCGGCAGAACCCCCTATTCCCGCCGCGGTGACGGCCGGGCCGCCCTTGGCCCCATGCTCCGGGAGTATATCATCAGCGAGGCCATGTATGCCTTAGGCATTCCGACAACACGCAGTCTTGCCGTGGTGGCCACCGGCGAGCCGGTTATCCGTGAGACGGTGCTGTCCGGTGCCGTTCTGACCCGGGTAGCGGCCAGCCATTTGCGGGTGGGCACCTTCCAATACGCAGCCAGCCGCGGGAACCCCGAGGAGCTTCGGGCTCTGGCGGACTATGCTCTGGAGCGGCATTTTCCAGAGGTGAAAGCAGAAGGAAAAGAACGGTATCTTGCCCTGCTCCATGAGGTGATCAAGCGGCAGGCGGGTCTAATTGCCCAATGGCAGCTTGTCGGATTCATTCACGGAGTAATGAATACGGACAACATGGCCATAAGCGGAGAAACCATTGATTACGGCCCCTGCGCTTTTATGGATACTTACAATCCCGCTACTGTATTCAGCTCTATCGACACCTATGGGCGGTATGCTTACGGCAACCAGCCGGACATCGGAGCCTGGAATTTGTCGCGGTTGGCTGAAGCTCTGCTGCCGCTTCTGCATGACGAGGAGGAGCAGGCAGTGAAGCTGGCGGAGAATGCGATTCAGGAATATAACGAACTGTATCACGCGAACTGGCTTACAGGCATGCGGGCCAAACTGGGGTTGTCGGGCGGGGAACCGGAGGACGAGGCCTTGATCCGGGATCTGCTTCAATGGATGGAGAAAAACCGCGCGGACTTTACCAATACCTTCCGGGCCCTCACCTTGGGCTTAACAGAGGATTCAAGTCTTGTCCAAAGTCCCGAATTTGTCCGGTGGCAGGAGCGCTGGCAGGCCAGACTGGGCAGACAGCAAAGTACGGAGGATGAAGTACGCCAGCTGATGCGCAGCAGCAATCCGTCGGTGATTCCGCGGAACCACCGGGTTGAGGCTGCATTGGAGGCGGCGCAGCATGGGGACTACAGTGTGATGGAGCGGCTGCTTGCCGTGCTTGCCACCCCCTACGCGTATACGCCGGAGCAGGAGGACTATACCGCACCTCCCGAGCCTTCGGCCTGTGCCTATCAGACCTTCTGCGGTACTTGAAGCAGGCAGGATCACGAAACAAAATACACAAGATTTGCATAAAAAAACCGTCTTTTCGTAAATGGTGGTGGGAGCTTCCATTCTACAGAAAAAGGCGGTTTTCATTTACACATAATGGAATTTAACTCACAAGGAATAGCGGAAACAAGCAAAAACATGGTTAAGAATGTTTACTGGTTGAGTAATCCCTTTTCTGTTTCAGGATTTACTTTGATCAGTGGTTGTTTATTAGTCTCTGTAACCGCTTTTTTAATGGAGTCAAGTTTAACTTCTTTTGTAGGCTTATCAATAAATAAATCCTGCTGTGAATTTTTGTTTTGATTATCTCCGTTTTTATTTGTGTTTAGACCAACTTCAGAGGTGTTTAATTGGATAAGCCCCTGCTTTGGATTAATGACTGCATATGGCACGTTTGCCTTATATTTATCAAAAGCTCTTAAGAAAAGTATGTATTCCCCTTTTTCTTTAACAAACTCGACTCCATCAGTAATGTATTGGGTTCCTTCGTAAAGTCCACCTTCCTGTTTGATCTCAATGGTATCACCAGCCTTTACGTTACCTTTAAGTACTTCAGTAACTTTAACATCAGATAATGTGGCAATTTCGTAAAGTGGTGGTTGGTTATCACTTAAACTCATATTTCTTTTTACCGGATTTTTCACCTGTTCTACTACACCGACAACAATAAGATCAGAGTATAGTGCCAATTCCTCAATACTCTTAAAAGAATGCCAATCTGCGTGTGACTCAACAATAGGAACTTTATTTCCTGTTTTGGCTCCGCATGCTGCGATGGAAAACATCGAAATTATAATGATGATTGTTGTCATTATTTTAATATGAGAGCTCGTCACATGCTTTCATCCCTTCTAATTATAATTTTAATTAATATGCTTATTTCCAGTAGCTGTTGACTCCTTGTATATCCCCTGACTGAGGGGTATAAATTTCACTCCGATCTCGATTATGGTTCATCAGTTCCTTGCTAGTGTTATCAAGATCACCAAGATGCAAGGCATGTCCAAGTTCATGTGCTAAGGTACTTCTCAGATAATTTGTAGTATCTTCACCTCTGCTTTGTGCAATAATTATTGCATTGCCATTTACAGCAATGCTAAATTTTTTTGCAGAACCATAGCCGTCGTCTTCCAATTTATAATACATCCCATACCATGATGCATCGTAGTTCCCACCATATATTTCGTTATTCGAATTACTAGACAAACTTATGAATGCTTTGGTTGGAGTACCATTCCATGAAGGAATAACTTGAGCAAGAGCCGTGTTCCAAACATCATTTAAATTATAATTTTTTACTGAGAAAGAAGGACTTATGTAGCCTGATTGAAAAAGTGTAGCAGCTCTAACTGCTAGTCCACCAGTGCTAGCGAAAATTAAAACCGATGTAGTTATAACCAGTTTTCTACTACCTTTCTTCATGCTTTTTTTGAAAGTCCGGATATCAACCATTTCCCATTCACTTCCCTTAGATAGAATAATGTGGAATTTATATGAATATATAACTAGATTAAGCGATTAATTTCAATAATATGGCTTAAAATTCGAAATTTTGTTGAAAAATTCAATATATTTGTCCTTTCAATCGAACCAAGGAGGATAAAAAAATGACCCCTGATAAAAACAGGAGTCATCTGCTTCTGACTTAGACCATATGAATTTTGAATTTAAGAATAAATTTAAAGCCATCTGCTTGCCAAATGCAGAATTGGCCACCCTGCCGCTTACACTTGCAGCTCCGTATAAATCTGAAAGGTCACGCCGAACTTGTCCGTTACATCCCCGAAGCCGGGGCTGAAGGGCTCTTCCTTAAAGGGCATGTTAATGGTTCCGCCTTGCTGCAGGGCCTCAAAAATCCCCCTGGAATGCTCCACGTCGTTGGTTGTGATACAAATGGTCACCCGTTTTCCCGCTTCAATGCTCCCGCCAAAAGCATCGGAAAGCATCAGCTCGGAATCTCCAATCTTTAATTTGGCATGGGCTACAAGCCCTTTAAGGTCGTCGGTGAACGTTTCCGGCATGTCTGGCATATCCCCATAAGTGGCCAAAGAAAGGACCTCTGCTCCGATAGCCTGCTCATAAAACCGGATTGCTTCTTTCACTTTTCCCTCCAGGGTAATATACGGGGTCAATTTTACAGTCATCGTTAATTCCTCCTTAGGCTTGAATGCCCATCTATTTTCACTATCATGAGTATAGACGAACGGACCTGGAAGAAATCATCGGTGTGCTGCAAAATTTGATGTGGGGTCTATCGAAGTAGGCAGCCCAAACCGGCCGAATAAGGCCGGATCAATAAAATGATGGAGATGTAGAATCCTGCCATCCTTGATTTCGGGAATATGAATGGCCCAGGGGAGCAGTCTTCCATCATCTCCGGCCGGCACATACTGTGCAAATGCGGGACACCCCCCGTTTGCCCGCGCTGGCAGCATTCGGGAGCCGAGACAGTGGCGGCGTGTGGTCTCATAGAACAAGGCCATATCCGGCCTGCCGTTCACCCACATGACAAAAGGCGGCATGGACAAGCTGCCGTTCTCGTGAAATAACGCCAACAGCGAATCAATATCATATTTTTCGAAAGCCTCCACATAACGGGCCAGCAGCTCCTGATCCGCATCATCATCCAGCTCATGCAGAGCTTCTGACCGGAGCTCCGCCTTCGCTAACGTGGCCCGTGCCCGCTGCAAGGCGCTGTTCACGGCAGCCACGGTCATCCCCATGGCTTCGGCCGTCTGAGTGGCGGGCCACCGGAAGACCTCTTGCAGAATCAGCACGGCGCGCTGCCGGGGCGGAAGGGTCTGCAGAATTGCAATAAACGATAACCGGATGCATTCTTTATTCACCACAATATCTGCGGGATTGCCAACAGAGTCCGGGACAGGCCATACCCAGGAAGCATTGGGTAGCTGTTCCTTAGGCTCCGTAATCTGCGCGGCAGGCTCCGACAGGTCCATCGGAAGTGCCCGGCGCTTCGTGCTTCTTAGCCGGTCGATGCAGATATTCGTCACAATCCGGTACACCCAGGCTTTGCGCGAGTCCTCCTGCTGCAGTTGGTCCCAGCTCTGCCAGGCACGGACCATGGTATCCTGCACCGCATCCTCTGCCTCGAAGATGGACCCCATCATCCGGTAGCAATATCCCACCAATTCGGGACGCAGTTTCTCCATCCATTCCAATTCCTCATGATGCATCAGGCTCATACCCGCGCACCTCCTCCCTACCTATTCCACCTTCTTGCAGGGCAAATAATAGCCGAAGGTGAAGGTGTTTTTGCCGTCTTCTTCAATATTCGCATATTTCTCAAAGGAATAGTATCCCATCGAAATGCAAACAACAGAATTCCAGTACGGGAAGCCGGGGCTTTTTATTTAACTGCCACCCTTGACTTCATTCAGTTCTTTTTCTCTGCAGGGCGCCTATATTTCAAAATGAGTGCAAGAATGATGACAACTAAAACGAGAGACATGCTATTCGTGATGAGAAAGGCATACCCCACACCTTCCATAGCCAAATGAACCCCATAAACCTCCATAAATCCGATTCCTGTAAATAACAGCAAAAAGGTATTCCTATTTAAGTCTTCAGCGGATTTCGTTCTTAACATCTGAATGATTTGAGGGATCCACCCGAAGGAAAGAATAACCCCGCCAATGAGCTGAAATAAAACAAAGAGCATACGTATCGCCTCCAATAAGAAATCATATGCTCCGGTAACTCGGCTCGTAACTACCGGCACAGCAATGGGAACGAACCTGTGACTGGGTATTCGCATAGGATGAAGAGTGTTTATTATGGTTTTACGGAGGTCATACGTATGAGTTTTATCCCTCAGCATCAGGCCGTACATCAACAGGTTCTTTATCAAGCAGACCCGAACGTTACACACACCTTAAGATCCATCCGGGATCGTGTACATCACATTTGCAGCACACATGTTAACCGGTTCGTCCGCATTCAGACATTAGATGGCCATGTTATTGAAGGTGTAATTGTGGGCTGTGACAGCGGTCATATTAATGTAAGAGTTTCAACCCAAGGGGGTCATCGGCCTTTTTACGGACCAAGCGACATGGCGATCCTTACATTAGTTCTCTTCGAATTGCTTGTCATCGTTTTGTTATCTTAGTGAGGAGAGAAAGCGATGGCATTTATGCCAGGTTACCAAGGATCTGCCGCACAGCTTCCCCCGCCCCCTTCTTACGCTCCGCCAAAACCTGATGTATCTTATATCGTGGACTGCGTACAACAATATACTAATGTTTGGTTATGGAATGGGGACAGCTTCTGGTTTTACCCTATTAGCGTAGAGCAAAGCGGCATTTCAGGCTACCGGTGGATTGGTCCGCCCATTCCTACCCTATATTAAACATAAAACGCCTTGTGCTTCGAAAACAAGCCAGGCGTTTTTCTATACATAGCTTTCATAGTAGCAGGTCTTCTATGAACCTAAAGCCAACAGGCTTCTCGCGTTTAGGCTATAAATATGCTCTTTTATATGATCGGACAAGTTCAACCGTTCAATTCTCCCAATCTGTTCCTCAATGCCGGCATAAGGCGTATCCGTACCAAAAACGATGTGCTCGTAGCCAAAAGCCCCGATGGCCTGCTTGATGTCATTCCCTTGAATCCGCTTGGAGCTGGAGGTATCAAAGTAGATATTCTTCAGGTTCACACCACTATTGCTGAAGAGGCCGGTGCCGGTTAAATGTCCGATAATAAAAACCGCGTCTGGGTTTTCCTTGATGAAACGCAGCAGCTTCAGCACTTCCTTCTTGGAATAAACATGGATGAAAACCGGCAGTTTATGCGAGGTGGCTATATCCACGAGATTCTTAAACTCAATACCGTCAATCCGGACCGGTTCATCATATAAATGCTGTCGGGCTTCTGGGTAAACGGCATATTCGGCGGTGTCTGGAGCGTCTGGATATTCTTGGGACTGGTGCATAAACCGATTTTTTCAATCCCATATTTCGCGGCCATTTGTTTGAGGGAATCAACGGTGCTGTAATCACCTGCGGCATGGGCGTGGATATCAATGATCATACGAACCCTCCGTTTTCAGGGAGTTTCCTTCATTTTCCTCCTTGGGGCATCCAATTGCAAGCCCTTGTTTACAAAAAATGTGACCGCAGCGAAGGAACCCCGGCGCAGTGCGCTAACGAATCTGAGCAACGCTATTTGACTGCTTATCAGCCTTTTTACAATCTAACGAATCTCAGCCACGCTATTGGTCCGAATTCAATGCCAAACTGCTTATAAACGGGCAAATAGCGTGTTCCAGATTCGTTAGATTTTTAACATGCCTGTTTTTCGCGAAATAACGTGCGTCAGATTCGTTAGCGCTTCTCGGAACCTTCGCACAGCAATAAGAAGGAACCTTGGCATAGGTATTCGCATAGGATAAGGGATTTTATTATGAAGCTTTATGGAGGTTATATTCATGAGCATTAGCACGCAATACCCTGCGGTGCATCAACAAGTGCTTTATCAAGCAGACCCAAACGTTGTACAAAACTTAAGATCAATTTGGGATCGTGTACACCACATTTGCAGCGCTCATATAAACCAGTTAGTCCGCATTCAGACATTGGATGTCCATATTATTGAAGGTGTGATTGTAGGCTGCGATAACGGTCACATTCATATAGGGGTTTCATCCCAGGGGGTCACCGGCTTTTTATGGACCCAGCGACATGGCGATCCTTACATTAGTTCTCTTCGAGCTGCTTGTCATCGTTTTGTTGTCATAGTGATGTGTGAGATGTTTTTTTGGGGTGTCCTCTCATCTCTACCCTATACTAAAAATGAAACACCTCGTGCTTCTGAACAAGCAAGGTGTTTTTTCTATATATAGCTCCTATGCAGTAAACCTTTTACTGACTAAAGCTAAGAGGCTGCACACATTTAGAAAAATATCAAAAATTGGAGAAGCGTAATGTTTGCCATTAGTTGTACTATTCATCCCACAGTCACCCCTCACAGTTAGTAAAAGGTACTCCTTTAACGGAAACCGTTGTCTCACTAGATTTATTTACTAATCCATCTTAAAATTCAACAAATGTTCTAAAATAAGGTATCACTCTCCATTACATTGACATTAAAATTACTGAATCGACTATGGATGTAGCGCTTATTTCCTATTGAAATTTGGAATGAATTAGGTGATTATATATGCATCCAGGCCTGGATAAAAATATAATTTATTTAAACATCTGGAGGTCTTGTACATGCTTCGATTTAAAAAAGTTTTGTCTGTTGCTGTATCTGTTGCACTTTTTCTCACCGCAATTTCTTCTGTACATGCTGCTGAAAGTACAAAAACTTCTGAGCCCATAACTAAATCTAGTTCTCGGACAATGTATACATCAGATGGCGAGTTGATTGGTACATCTACGAAAACTCTAACTACAACATTTGAGCAAGTAGAAAGTGGTGTAGAACTAACAATCGTGGAAGAAAGGGTTTATAATCTTACTCAAAAATTCGCTGAAATTCCTGAGTACAAAACCAAATTTGCTAATTATATAGAACATAAGACAGTATTGGTTACAAAGACCAACGAAATTTATGAAAACGGAAAATTAATGAATAGTGGTGTATCTGAAGCAAAGAAGGTAAATGATTTTTCAATCCTGTCTTCAGGTGGTATAGCAAGAATCTGCCACTATTACGATGCAAATGATAACTTTAATTATCATTTTGCCAGCTACAGTGATATGGATATGGTTGTGGATCAATTCGGTATGACAGCACATGGATCCCCAACTGGTAACAACTTGCAAAAAGATGTGACCATTTATAATTCATACTTTAATTTAGCCAAATCTTCAGTAGATTCTTTTGAAGACAATTATGACGATTTCCAATTTCAATATTCTGCACTTGTTCTTGGAATAGGTTTTGCTATTATTGGCACATCGGGATTAGCTGCTGTTATTGGAGCAGGAGGGCCCTTCGCTGTAGCAGCTTATGCAGTATTGGATGCATGGAATGATGCAAGGGACGATCTTCATGATGCTTACAACTATATTTCGTACATGTAAATATCAAAACGCTAGAAGGTAAAACTTCTAGCGTTTTTCCTTTTTAGATAAATCTTACTCTGAACCAGATTGAATTTGAAAATTAAGGGGTTTATTATATAAATATCCTAAAACAGGAGGTGCTAAATTTGTTAGTATTTTGGATTATTATTTACGCACTTATGACTTCTACTGTAGTTTGGAGAATGTGGAAAGGAAATTATAAAAAATATCAAAGTCATAATGTATCATTACTACTCGTATCTTTTATTTTATTTTTCGGATTTACAAAGCTGCCGATTTACATTTACATACTTACCTTTATACTAAATGGGGCTTTAATGATATGGGTCATTCGTAAGTGGAATACATATTAAATTGAAATATGATCCCTGGAAAACCTCAATTTTTTCCTTTATGTATGTTGCAGCTTTTTTGTATATTGACCCGACCGCGGACGGCGTGGCTATAATGGGCACAGATCTGATTCTATCGTAAGGGGTGCTCCCATTGAACGCAACGCTAGATTTACTCCAAAAGCTGATCCTGGTTGAACATAAGTCACAGACCATCCGTTTATGCGGCCCGGAAGCAGAGCAACTTACCGTAACCAACTGTCCGAAAGACATAGAGCTTGCAGGGCAACCTATCCGGGAGGAAAAAGGCTGGCTGATCACCCTGCGGGCCAACAGCAGAAGAACGGCCTACCTCAGTCTGACGGTGGAACTCCGGATGAGCGGTGAAACCCGCCTGCAGGATATTCCAACGCGGATTTTCGGAATGAAGGAGCACTTCCTGTGTATGGTGACCACCTCCAACTTCCATTGGGGCTATAATCCAAGCAAGGTCAAGGAGATTGAACGAACGGGCGAGCCGCGGCTCCATAATGTGTACGGCGACCCGGTCATGTGCCATGGGCATGCATTGGATTCCTCCATATACATGGCGGAAGGCTGCCACCAGTATGAAGCTCCTGTAACATGGCTGATCGATGCGGATGTAGCCCAGGCCGGGGCGGAACTGTTATCCGGCTGGCATCAGGCGTATGGAGACGATGTGGGGGTGCTCCCAAGCTCGTTTTTCCACCATAATCCGGTGAACTATAACGTGGACTCTACGGTGGAGGATACGGCCCGGATGCTGCGGCATCACCGGGAAGCAATCAAGGTGGCCATGTCCCGCCAAGGCTGGCTGATGCATCCGAGGATTCTGGGTGTGGACCAGTGGGTGGGCGGCATTGGCAGCAGCTTCCTGCAAGCGGCCAAGGAACTGGAGTTCGGCGCAATTTGGGGAATCTGCTTCGATCATGAAACCTGTGACAGCAGCATGTACCACGAGGGTGCACCCTGGGACGCGTACCGGCTGCGGGAGGATAATTTCCGTTATCCCACCGCTGACAGCGGGGCATTATGGGCATTTGCCTGGACGTCGAGGGATTTGGTCAACAGCTTCCTGGAGTATCCGGGCGCTTCCGTGTATTACAGCACCGATCCGGACGATATCCGTGTGGCTGGCATTATGGAGCATCAGGAAGATTATTGGACACGGATTCATGAGGATTTTGTGGGCAATGCGCATAACGATTTCACCTGCTTCGTCATTCATAACGAGGATCATGATGCACACAGGGAATCTTCCCAGCGTTATATCGGGCATTATCTGTCCCGCCTGCCGGAGGGGGTTGTGGCTGCGACCTTGGAGGAGGTCCGACAATGGCTGGAGCTGCGTTATCCCCATGGACAGCATCCGTCCCAGCTATTGGAGCTGGCAGATCCGTTAACCTGCCACGATGCAGTTGCAGCCGTGCGCCATAAAGGCAGCCCTCCCGCCCATTGGGGACAAACAGACGGACATAATCCGGGGGTGCTTTGTTATTATGGCGCCGATTCCCGGTGGATGGCCCGGGAGGGAGAGCGGACACCTGCGCAGTATATCGACTACGGAGCAACGGTTGGTTTTGCGGAAACGGGCACCAGCCCCAAGAAGCCAATCCCCATGCTGACTGACTGGCAGGAGACCCGGATGACCACATCCGAGGGCGGCGAGGCGCTCTCCGTCAGTTTCACGGCGGATCTGGAGTTCAGCAGGCTGCCCCTCACCTGGTGGGACCGTCCCGAGCTGGCCGGTGACTCCTATACGGCTAGAACGGTCATCTGCTACGCCGACGTTGTGGAGGGCCGGAATGAATACACCATTATGATGAAGCGGCGATAAAGAAAGCTAGCATGACGCATCATGAGGCAGGGCAGAACCCATGGTTCTGCCCTGTTTGGTGTGTCCAGCTTGCCGGGTAGATACTCTAACGAATCTATTGTGAAGAGCGTTCAGGGACGCGCACGCGGGAACGTGACTCCCTCCCTCTTCCCAAATGCAAAAGTGCATTTATTTTGTAAACAAACCTTCGTTTTTCCGTCTATCCTGCAAAAGTGCAGTTATTTTCGTCAGATGGGAGTACGATGGAGCCTGCGGCGGAAATTAGATGCACTTTTGCATTTGGGGTGCAGGGAGCGGCGGAAATCCGGTAGAATAGATGTACTTTTGCAGGATAGTCGTGGATTAAATTGGATATTAAACGTTTATGAGGCCACACGAGTGGAGAAGGTGTTTTAAAAGTTGCCCACTTGATCATGTTCTACAGCTTCGTTAGCCTGGAGCTTGCAGCTGTAAGACATTCGTAATAGATCGTTTAGCGAATCGTAAGCTCTCTTCCTTATTCTATTCCATGTAAGATACCAAACCAATGGAGAGTGATAAGGATGATGAAAGCAAACAAAGGCAAGACGTTGATGATGATGATGGCGGTATTGATGCTATCGCTGGCATTTTCGGGCTTCGCCTACGCCGCAGCACTGAAAACCATGAAAAGTGACAGCGGAATGGAGCTTTTTCATCTGAGGCAGGCGTCGGAAATGTATGGCTACAGCATCGAGTGGAATGACATGGAACGATCCGTAACCTTGGTATACATGGATAAAATGGAGGACAAGATGATGGGCGACGACACCATGATGAAGCCGGCGGGCAAAATGATCACGTTATGGATTGGCTCGAAGGAGCTGATGATCGACGGCATGAAGGTCACTCTGGATACCGCCCCCGCCATTTATGATGGCAGCACCTATGTGGTGGAAGCGCTGATCACCCAATACATGAAGCCTGCCATGGCCATGAACTGAGGAAAGCTGAGCGGAACCATCTTCTTATGATAAGATAAAGTCATATTGAATTTCCGGAATTTGGGGTGGTTCAGCTTGAAGGAACGGGTGCTGGTTGCAGACGACGATACGAATATTACGGATGTGTGCCGCAGGTATTTGGAACGGGAAGGGTATCTGGTCATCACCGCCAAGGACGGTGTGGAGGCCTTGGAGCTTTGGCGTAACCAACCCCCCAGCCTGATTGTACTCGATCTGATGATGCCCCATAAAAGCGGCTGGGAGGTCTGCAGCGAAATCCGGCAAACGGACGATGTCCCGATCGTGATGCTGACCGCCCGCGGTGAGGAGCAGGACCGCCTGATGGGACTGACCATGGGCGCTGACGATTATTTGACCAAACCCTTCAGTCCAAGAGAACTGGTCTTGCGGGTCAGGGCCATTCTGCGCCGGATGCGGTATGTCCAGACATCGCCAGTCACTTCAGCTGAACACACCATCACATGCGAGGGCCTTACCATTGACGTGGCGAAGCGCAGGGTGGAAATTAACGGGCAGCCGGTTGACCTGACCGTGACGGAATTCGAGCTGCTGTACCTGCTGGCCAGCCATCCCGGCCAGGTTTTTTCCCGGACTCAGATCCTGAGCAAGGTATGGGATTTCAGCTACGAGGGAGATACCACCACGGTTACCGTGCATATCCGGAGATTAAGGGAAAAAATCGAGCAGACCCCCTCCGAACCGAAATTCATCAAGACAGTCTGGGGAATCGGCTACAAGTTTGCGGGTGACAACAGCTCATGAAACTGCGCACGTACTTATTATTGTCCAGCCTGACTGGGATTGGCGTCTTGCTGGTATGTCTATTCGTCAGCTACTCCAAGATGCTGCTTTCCATCGAGCAATTCTACTGGCTGTCCGGTGTTACGGCCGGAGTAGGCTTTCTTTCCTTCATCCTCCAGCATCTTCTGACGAAACCGCTGGAAAAATCCATCGAACGCATCACCCGGCAGACGGTGCGGATAGCCGAAGGGGATTTCCATACCGAGGTCCCCTTAATCGGCCCGCAAGAGTTTAAGCTTCTGGCTCAGCAATTTAATGGAATGAGCGGCAAGCTGAAGGAAAGCTTCGATCACCTGCACCATTCCGAATCCGCCCGGCGGGAGCTCATCGCCAATGTGTCCCATGATTTGCGGACACCCTTGGCCTCCATTCAGTCCTTTGTTGAAGCGCTGGAGGATGATGTGATTAAGGATGAGGAAGCCTTTCAGCGGTATCTGAATACCATCCGGCTGGAAACCAAACGGTTGGGCGGGCTGATCCAGGATTTATTCGAATTATCCAGCCTGGAGGCCAACGGTGAAATATTCGAGCCTGTCCCAAGCCATACCGATGAGCTGCTGCTCAGCACCCTGGAGAGCTTCTCCTTTCATCTCGCTGAGAAAAAGCTTCAGGTCGAGATTGAGCTGCCGGATAAATTGCCTGCCGCCCTTATGATGCCTGCCCAAATGAAGCGGGTTCTGTCCAACCTGCTGCAGAACGCCATTCAATATTCACCTGTGGAGGGGAAAATCATTTTGGCTGCCGTTCATGAGGGTCAATTCCTGCGGATTTCCGTGACAGATGAAGGTCAGGGCATCGAAGCGTCGGAAACCTCGCGCATCTTTGAACGGTTTTACCGGGTAGATAAATCACGAAGCAAGAATAACGGAGGCGCAGGGCTGGGTTTGGCCATTGCACAGTCGATTGTAGAGCTGCACGGCGGAAAAATCGGGGTACACAGCACCAAGGGGGCAGGCAGCTGCTTCTGGTTTACCCTTCCGGTTTATTTCAGCCGCTGAACCACAGGGTTTGAGGAAACTGCTTTATCAGGGGGTGATGCCTATGGCCGGGGATGCAGTATTCCTGTTTGGGGTGTTTGGCGCGGGGTTGTTATCGTTTTTTGCGCCATGCATTTTGCCTTTGCTTCCGGTCTATGTGTCCTACTTGTCCGGAAGCATAGCCGGGGGTTCGAATCAAGGGGAAAACGGCGGCTCCTCCCCTCCGCTTCTGCCGGTGCTGATTGGGCGGACCCTATTGTTTGTCCTGGGGCTGTCAGTGGTATTCGTTTTACTGGGTTTTGGTTCCGGGGTATTGGGCAATATCATTTCAAACCCCAGATTCATCACCATTTGCGGAGCAATCGTGATCCTGTTCGGAATTTACCAAACGGGATTGATCAAACTGTCCTGGCTGGAACGGGAAAGAAGGCTGTCCAGCGCCCGTATTCAGCAGGGTGGGTATATAGGGGCTTTCCTGCTTGGCCTAACCTTCAGCTTCGGATGGACTCCTTGTATCGGCCCCGTATTGGCGGCTATACTCAGTATCGCTGCCGGTGAAGGCTCTCCTGTGTACGGAGGGTTTCTTATGCTCTTGTATACCCTGGGTTTAGCCCTTCCCTTTTTATTATTGTCAGTATTTTCCGAATTTTTGTTGAAGAGCTTCCGCCGCGTATACCGTTACATGGGGGCAATCAAAATCGCCTCCGGCTGTATGCTGATTGTGATGGGGATTCTGCTTATGACAGAAAGGCTGAATACCATCGTAACCTGGCTTCAATAAAAGAATGGGGGAGTGAGTTATGAAGAAGGCGTGGCAACGGATAGGAATTGTGCTGGCGATAGCCGGACTGTTATCTGTTTTGAGCGCATGCGGCTCGAAGCCCATGACACCATCCGCCGGTATGAGATCACCTGCCTCTTCGCCAACCATCCTGAACAAAGGCGAGGCTGCGCCCGACTTTGCCTTATCCGATTTGAAGGGCGGCTCCCACCGGCTGGCGGATCTTCAGGGGAAGAAGGTGTACGTGAAATATTGGGCTTCCTGGTGCTCCATTTGTCTTGCGGGGCTGGGGGACTTGAATACCTTGGCCGGTGAAACAAAGGATTTTGAGGTGGTAACCATTGTTACACCCGACTACAAAGGAGAAAAATCCGCCAAGGAATTTACCGAGTGGTTCAACCGGCAGCCGTATGAGCACTTAACGGTGCTTCTCGATGAAAATGGCGTGTGGGCCAAACAATTTCAGGTCAGAGCGTATCCCAGCTCCTTTTATATCGGGTCCGACGGGATTCTGGCGAAGTCGCTCCCGGGCCACGCGTCCAATGAACAAATCATTGATACCTTAAAGGGTATAAAATAAGGAAGGAGGAAGGATCATGAAACGTACTATACTTGGTTTATGCCTCCTTGCCCTGGCATTGGCACTGTCTGCTTGCGGCAGCAGAGGCGAAAGCCAAGCAACTGCTCCTTCCCCCCGCTCTGTCAAAAGCATGACTATACCGGAGGAAAATTTGCGGAGCCTGTATCTGGCAGGCGGCTGCTTCTGGGGAGTGGAGGCCTATATGTCCCGCATTCCCGGGGTTCAGGATGTCACCTCGGGTTATGCCAACGGTGAAGGCGAAAACCCCTCCTATAAGGATGTGATCCGCGGGGACCGTGGGTTCGCCGAAACCGTTCATGTGAAGTATGATCCTGCTCAGGTTACCCTGCAGACCCTGCTCGATTCTTATTTCCGGGTGATTGATCCGACCAGTGTCAATAAACAGGGCAATGATAGAGGCATCCAGTATCGGACGGGTATCTACTACACAACCCCTCAAGAAGCGGAAATCATTCAGCAGGCAGTGACCCGGGAGCAGGGTAAATATGACAAACCCATCGTAACGGAGGTTCTCCCGCTGCAAAACTATTATCTGGCGGAGGAGTACCACCAGGATTATCTGGTGAAGAACCCCAACGGTTATTGCCACATCGACCTGAGTATTCTGGATGGGCAGGAGCTGTCCATTGATCCCGCCTTATACCCGCGCCCTACCGATGAGCAGCTCAAGGAGCGGTTAACCAAGGACCAATATGCAGTAGCTGTCAAAAATGACACGGAGCACGCCTTCAGCAACGAATATTGGGATAACTACGAGCCGGGTCTGTATGTGGATGTTGCCACAGGCGAGCCCTTATTCACAAGCCGGGATAAGTATGATTCCGGGTGCGGATGGCCGAGCTTCACCAAACCTGTTGCTCCTGAGGTTGTCACCTATAAAGAGGATACCAGCTACGGGATGATCCGTACCGAGGTAAGAAGCCGGGCCGGTGATATCCATCTGGGGCATGTGTTCAATGATGGCCCCAAGGACCGCGGCGGCAAACGTTACTGCATCAACAGCGCATCCATCCGGTTCATTCCTCTTGACCAAATGGAAGAAGAACATTACGGTTATTTACTATCGGCTGTGGAGTAGAAGCTTCGGCAACAAAAAAAGGAGCGTCCGGCAGGTCAGATTAACCTGACTTGCCGGACGCCTTTTTTAATCACTTTTTTTAAATCAAACCGGATTCCTTCAATAACCGCTTCACAATTGCAGCAACCTCTGCACGGGTGATGGACGCTTGAGGAGCAAGCTCATCCGCACTCCGGCCGGTTACCAGGCCCGCTTGAATGCTGGCCGTAATACCTGCTTTCGCCCAGCCGGACACCGCCGCGGCATCGGCGAAGGGCTTCAGCACCTCGCTGATTTCCTTGGACGAGAGCTTCTCTTGCAACCGGGTTACCGCCATGGCTCTTGCGATAATCAGCATGGCCTGTTCCCGGGTAATCTTCTCCTCCGGACGGAAGGTGCCATCCTCGAAACCGTCGATCAGCTTGTAATCTGAAGTGGTTTGCACAGCAGTGTAAAACCAATCCGATGCCTTCACGTCACGGAATACCGTAGAGCCGCCTACCGGCTTCAGCCCCAGTCCCCGCATCACAATTGCGGCAAACTCGGCACGGGTAATCGCCGCATCCGGATTGAACAGACCCTCACCCACTCCGTTTACCACCAAGCGGGAGCCCATGTCATTTACATCCTGTTGGGCCCAGTGGTGTTCCACATCCTTGAACGTAAGCGGATGCCAGATCACCGAATACATGCTGTTGCTCAAGCTGTTGATTTGCGCGTAATACTTGCCGCCAATTACCGTTACCTTGGTCGGCACATGACGGACAGAGCCATCTGCTTCCGTCACAATCCCTGTGGTAATCTTATTGGGATCGATTCCCTCAGGCAGTGCAATGGTGCGCTCGACATAAGCGCTAAACTTGGTGACTTCGACGGTTTGACCCTCATAGGAGGCCTCTAGTGTAAAATAAACCGGCGGAGCAACCAACGTGAGCCCATTCTGCCCAGCAGCGGCTTCACCAACCTTCACCATAGCGGCTTCCGGTTCCGCGATCCGAACCCGTACCTTGATTTCTTCCAGAGCTGCGGTAGAACCCAACTGCTTCGAAATGGAACCGATGTCCACTTGAACCGAAGGAATGGTATAGCTGGCATTTCCGGTTTGGACCACCAGAACGGCCTGCTTGTCTTCCATGTTCTTTACCATCTGCCCGTTCAGTTCACCGACAATCACATCAGACTTAGCGGATACGGGAATGGTTACTACCGCCCCCTGCCCCTCTGCCTGAAGCTTGTCCTCCAATTGCTGGGGATTCACGGTTATGGTGGTTACCGTACGGTCTCCCTCCGTAGAAGCGGCGCTTTTACCAATCTTCTCCTCACGGCCATTGACCAGAACAATCACGGCATCGGTGGCCGGAACCGGTGTGCCGCCTGACTGGTTGCCGGAAGCGACACCCGGACCATTGTCGGTGTTATCATCAGAACCCCCGTCGCCGTCACCGCTGCTTGAATTCTCCGTCCACTTGGCATACAGCGTAACATCACCGGTTACCACGTCCGTATCGAAATTCCATGCTACAGTTCCCGCCGCATCCTTGTACCAGCCGCCAAACGTATAGCCGGTTCTTTCCGGATCCTTCATTTTGGAAACCTTGGAACCATGGGAAATCCCCGCGTAATAATTCTTTCCATCCTGAACATGATACGTTACGGTGTAAGCCGGCAGCTCAACAATAACCTTTGCCACATGGCTGGCTGCCGTTGTTGGTTCACCGGCTGCAGGATTCGTACTGGTTACGATCACATAGTAGTAGAAGACACCTGCGGTATCCGTTGGTACAGCAAATGTACTTGCTGTCGCACCCTCAATCTTCGTTCCGCCGTCTGTGTTACCCGTACTGCTGCTGTACCACTGGTAGCTCAAGGTGCCGCCATCTGTTACCTGGGCTGTAACACTCAACACCGGAGAATCTCCTGCGTTTACCGTCACTCCCACCGGTTGAGTCATGATGGTCGGCTCCGCCGCGTTGACCACTTCTTCTACCGTGACCTTCACAAAGGCGCTGATAACCTCCGCCGTTTTGTTGCCGTTGGCCCCATTTTTCGTGTTCGTCACCACCACATAGTAGTAACGGCTCGACTCGTTCTCAGTTGAGATGGTGTAGCTGCTCCCCGTTGCACCCTCAATCTTAAAGGCACCGTTAGTGCTGGCGGTATCGTTACGGTACCATTGGTAGCTGAGTTGGCCATCATCGTTGCTCTTGGCGGTTACGCTCAGAACCGGACCGGTATCCCCTACCTTCACGGTACTGCCCACCGGTTGAGTCATGATGGTCGGCTCCGCCGCGTTCACCACTTCTTCTACCGTGACCTTTACAAAAGTGCTGATAACCTCCGCGGTTGTGTTGCCATTGGCTCCATTGTGCGTGTTCGTCACCACCACATAGTAGTAACGGCTCGACTCGTTCTCTGTTGAGATGGTGTAGCTGCTCCCCGTTGCACCCTCAATCATAAAGGCACCGTTGGTGCTGGCGGTATCGTTGCGATACCATTGGTAGCTGATTTGCCCGTCATCATTGCTCTTGGCGGTTACGCTCAGAACCGGGTCGGTATCCCCAACCTTCACCGTTGCTCCGGTCGGCTGCGTCGTAATGGATGGTGCCAAGGCTGGGACAGCCAGCTTCTTAATCAATCCGGCTTCGTTATCGCATACATACACCTCTCCATTGCCGGCCACAAACATACCATATGGAACAAAGAATTCATCCTTTATACTAACATCTGTCCACTCGTTCCCTGACAGCTTCCTTACGACGGAATTGCCGGAGTCGGCGACATAGACATCCCCACGGCTGTCGACCCCAATCCCCTTCGGATGAAGAAAACCAGTTTCACCTGTGATATTCACCCAAGAGGAATCCGACAGCTTTTGAACCCCGCTGTATTTATCGGTTACGTACACCGTTCCATCATGGCCTACCGCTAAGCCAACAGCATTAATGGATTCATCCGTAACATTTTCCCAGAAATCCCCCACAAGCTTCTTGACTCTGCGATACTCAGCATCCGCCGCGTATAGATTTCCCTGGCTGTCTACGGCCACATCCACCGGGTCGGAAAGTCCTTCGGCGTTAATGGCTCCCCAACCTCCTTCGGAATACTTCAAAACCATACTGGAATTCTTCATTATCAAATAAAGAGCCCCATTGGAATCTGTTGTGATACCGGTAATCTGTCCAACAGGCGGACCGAACGCTTGCCAGCCTCCGTCGGCAAGTTTCCTTTTTAGCTGACTGGAATCTGTCACATACACGGTCCCGTCATTGCCTGCCGCTACATCAATAGGTCCGTTAACGGGTCTGTATCCGGTAATATCAATCCAGTCTCCCGTTACAGGCGCCGCCTTGACCGTTACCTGGGCGATTTGGCTAAAGGCTGTTGCCGATTGGCTGCCCAATGTATTCTTAACGGCCACATAATAATACGTAACCCCCGCTGCATCTGCTGCCGGCTGGTAAGTATTAGCCGTTGCGCCTTCAATCAGAGTTGCATTCTCCTTACTTTCCACCGTGTTGCTGTACCATTGGTAGCTTAATACTCCCGCGTCGCTTTTCGTTGCAAATACACTCAGGGTGACGATATCACCTGCATACACAGTTTGGCCGTAAGGGTTAATAAGAATCGACGGCGAAGCCGCAGGCACCGGCGGATTAACCGTTACGGCCGCAATATGGCTGGTTTTTTCCGCTGTCTGAGCACCTGTAACCTCTGTATTCGTGTTCTTCACAACCACATAATAGTAGGTAGTCCCTGCTTCTGTTGTCAGCGGTTCATAGCTGGTCCCTGTTGCTCCAGGGATCTCGGTGCCGGTGGTGCTGTTCTCCGTGTTGCTGTACCATTGATAGCTTAATGCTCCGCCATCGGTTACGTCTGCCGTCACACTCAGGGTGGGGCGTGCGTCCCCTACATTCACCGCAGCACCCTTCGGCTGTGACGTGATGGAAGGTGTCGCTGCCTTCACAACTGTGCTGGCCACGGTCAGCTTTTTGATTTTTCTGGCCATTGCGTCGCTGACATACACATTTCCGCTCTTATCTGCCGCAATACCGGCGGGCATCATAAATTCTCCAGGACTGCTGAGGTCTGTCCAAATGCCGCCGGACAGTTTTCTAACAATACCATTGATGGTATCCGCTGCGTATATATTCCCGTTGTCATCCGCTGAGAGCATAATTGCGAAGATGAACGGGGTTGAGCCTGTAACATCTGTCCACATGTCACCGGACTGTTTTTTTATCCGGTCATTATCCGCCACGTACAGATTCCCTTCAGAATCTACCGTTACTGCGGTGGGTTTGCTAAATCCGGCTGTACTGCCGACGTCCACCCAATGGTCTTCCACCAGCATTTTTAAGGTAGTAAAGTTATCCGTTACATACACGTTGCCGTTCTTGTCAACGGCCACATCCGATGGGCGGATTAAGCCTGACGGATCCAGACTCGTCCAGGTTCCGCCTGAAAGCATTGTGATCGAGGGGCCATTCGCATCCAGGACATACAAATTTCCGTTGGTGTCCATCGCGATATCGTTGAATCTTCCCTCGTTGCCCTCCAGACCGCTCATCTGCGTCCACACATTGTCCAGCAGCTTCTTCACGGTGTTGTTTCCGGCATCCACCACGTGTAGAATCCCGTTGTCGTCAATGACTAGTCCACCCAGACCGGTAAAACCGCCGGAGTTGGTAATATCTGTCCAACCTTGTGTTTGCACAGGCTCTGCACTCACTACTACAGCTGCAACACTGCTAGCCGCCTTGACGGTTTGAATGCCCGTTACATGGGGATTCGTATTGGTTACAACCACATAATAGTACATGGTTCCAGCAGCTACAGTGGATGCGGTGTAACTGCTCTGTGTGGCACCGGGAATTTCCGTCCACGCGGAAGCGCTATTCGATGTGTTGCTGTACCATTGGTAGCTCAGCGTGCCGCTGTCGTATACGGCTGCCGTTACGTTCAAGCTTAGGCCAGCGGGCCCTACGTTCACAGTAGCACCTGCCGGTTGTGTCCCAATGGAAGGCATGGATGCGTTATTCGCAGCCCTTAATTGCTTAATCTGATTATTACTGCTGTCTGCCACATAAACCGTACCTGCCGCGTCTACCACGATACCGGTGGGGTACCCGAAGCTCCCATTTCCGGTGAGATCCGTCCAAACGCCGTTGGACCATCTTTTAATCTTGTTATTGCCGCTGTCCGTCACATATAGATCCCCGGTGCTGCTTACGGCTATCCCTCCGGGCTCCCGCAGCTCACCACCGATAACCTCAGTCCAACTGTCCTGGGCCAGTTTTTTAATGATGTTGTTACCGGTGTCCGCTACATAAACGGTTCCGTCTTCATCTACGATTAAACTCTCCGGATTCTGAAAGCCTCCGTTATATGTAATATCCACCCACTTTTCGTTGACCAGCTTTTTAATTTTGCTGTTGAAGGTATCTGCCACATATACAGTCCCCTGGCTATCTACGGCTATGCCAAAAGGAGCGGCGAAGTCCTCCTCGTTGGTAATATCTGTCCAAATGTTATTGGAGAATTTTTTGATCAGGTCATTAAATGTATCCACCACATACATGACGCCGTTGCGGTCCATTGCCATGGCTCTTGGGTTCAATAATTGGATGGCTACTTCATTCGTGGTCCAATTGCCCATGGAGAATGTTTTAATTTTGTCGTTATTGCTATCCATTACGTACAGATTACCGCTGACATCCATGGTCATACCGTAAGGACTATTAAAATCCTCCTCGCCGTTGATCACAGTCCAGTTGTATGCTCCCTCATCGATAACAGGGTCTACATTCGCATGAGCCACTGGAGTAAACATAGGTGTTACGGTTGAAACAAACATCATGAATCCCATTACCATAGCTAACAGCCTTCTGTAACCTTTCACATGCTGCATTCATTTCACTCCCGTTTCACACTTTTTTGCTAGTACGAACACATAGTTCAATATCCATTCTACCGACAGCATCTTGCAAAATTCTCACAAACCCTCACCAAATTCCCATAAGATTGTCAATTTAAATCGAATAATGTAGAAGTTCACGAATTGTTCATAAAACATCACGGTCGCCTCCGTTTTCCAAGGATCCCATGCGGCGAATTGGCCACCGCTTTGATTAGTTGTTGGGCTGTGGGGGAGCGGCGATGAGGGTGGCAAAGCTGTAACGGAACTCAGCGACTCTTAGCCAGCTAAATACGTCCGATTTGAAACGTAAGGGAACTCAGCGACTCTTACAGCTCATTTCGGCTGCTTTCCCACCTCAACTACGCCTCTAAGAGGCGGAGAGTTCCGTTAGAAACCCGCAGAAGCCATTTTGGCCGTCTAAGCGTCTCTCAGTTCCGTTAAACACCAAAAAAGCCGGACAGAAAACATGTGTTTTCCGCCCAGCTTATTTACTTCGGGGCTTTTTGGTCAGCCCTCTCATTGTATCCTGCTCCGCACCAATGTTACCCCTTCACCGCTCCCGCCGTAACCCCCTCCATGATCTGCTCACTCAGTATGAAGAAGGCTACAACAATGGGCAGCATGCTGATGACTAGCGTCGCCCCGATGGCGCCCCAGTCCGTGCTGTATTGCCCCACGAAATTTTGCACCCCGACCGTTAAGGTCTTCAGATGATCCGAGCTGATGAAGGTATTGACGAAGATAAACTCATTCCAGTTGTAAATCATGTTAATAATGACGGTGGTGGTTAAGACGGATATGGTCATGGGCAGAACCACCACGAAGAACATCCGGTTGACCGTGCAGCCGTCCATCACCGCCGCTTCTTCAATTTCCCGGGGAAGGACGTAATAGGCCCCCAGCAAGATCATAATCGTGATGGGCATATTGAAGGCGGTATACGACAGGATAACCGATAACGGATGATCCTTCAGATGAATATCCGTAAACAGGCTGAACAGCGGAATCAGGGTGGAATGCACCGGAATCATCATTCCGGTCATAAACAGCCCCAATACCAGAGAGCTGAGCCTCCATCTCATCCGGGTAATGGCATAGGTGACCAGGCTGGCCAAAAGCACCGTCAATATTACCGCCGTCACCGTAATCCATACGCTGTTCATGAAATAATGGCCGATCTGGCCCTCCGTCCACACCTTGGTATAATTCCCCCACCGGGGATGGAGCGGCAGCGCAAAGGGCGACAGATTAAACACCTCCTGGTTATTCTTCAGAGAGAAGAATACCAGCCAGATCAGGGGCAGCACCTGCAGAATCGCAACCATTGCCAGAATGAGATAGAGCAGTGCCCACCCACCTGCCTGAATAACTGCGAAACCGGGCTGCCGGGACACCGGCCTGCTTCCGGTGATGACGGCTTTGGCCATGGACAGACCCTCCTAGGAATATTCGATGGTTTCTTTGGCGGCCGTCCATTTGCGGATGAGCCAAGTGACAACCAGACAGATCAGCAGCAGGAAGAATCCGATGGCGCTGCCATACCCGAAATTGAAGCCCTTAAAGGCGATCCGGTACATATACGAGGCCATCACCTCGCTGGCGCCGTTGGGTCCCCCGTTGGTCATCACATAAATCAGGTCAAAATATTTGAGAGAGCCCACTACAGCCAGCACCACCGTTACCTTGAACACCTCGGCAATAAGCGGCACCTTGATCCGCAGAGCAATCTGCAGCGGGTTCGCCCCGTCGATCCGCGCCGCCTCCTCCAGAGAGGAGGGGATATTCTTCAGGGCGGAATAATAGATCAGGATGTAGAATCCGGCGTACTGCCATAGAATGGGGACAAACAAAGCAGGCAGCACATAAGCTGGTTCAGCCAGCCAGGCAGGTGTGTTCGTGAAGCCGATAAACTCCAGAGCGCCGGTCAGAATCCCGTTGGTGGGATGGTAAATTTTCAGCCACAGCTGGGCGATGGCCACCGAGGACAGCAGCATCGGCACCAGATAGATCTTGCGCAGCAGATTGGAGCCCTTAATCCGTCCGGCCAACAGCAGCGCCACCGCCAGATATACCAGCAGGCTCAGAGCGGAGAAAACGGCCAGCAGCAAGGAATGGAAGGCGCTCTCCCAGAACAGCCTGTCGCCCATAAGCTCCAGATAATTATCCAGACCGATGAACTGCTTGGCGCCGATGCCGTCCCACTTGGTCAGTCCGTAATAGCCCGTCAGCACAATGGGAATATAGATCAGCCCCAGAACCAAAAGGAGCGAAGGCAGTACATATAATGCGATGATCCGTTTGTCGGACAGCACCTTATCCATGTGATTACCGTTCCTCCTTCCGGCTTTATTCGCTGGCTGCCTTGGTCAGCGCTTCTTCATGCTTCTTGGCGAAGTCCTCCGGCGTTACGGCTTTGCCGAAGATGGCCTGGATCATATTGAGATGCGCCTCAGCGGCGGAGGGTTTCATCTGCACATCGGCAAACAGCGTGATACTGCTGGCATTGTTCAGCTCCTTGAGGAGATCAATATACAGGGCGGGCAGCTGCACAGCCGAGGTATCCACCTTGGTTGCCGGTATGACGCCTGCGTCGGTGACGGAAACCTTGCCCCATTGCTCCACGAAATACTCCACGAACTTCTTGGCTTCCTCTTTCACCTTGGAGTTCTGGGCTACGAACAGGCCAACACCGGGACCGCCCACCCAGCTGTTTACATCGCTCTTGCCTCCGCTGACGGTGGGGAATTTGAAGAAGCCGACATTGTCTTTAAACGCCTTGGGCACATCCGGGTTGGTGGTAAAGTTGGGCAGCTCCCAGGTTCCCATCATGTACATGGCTGCTTTTTCGTTCATAAACTCGGACTTGCCCTCATCGTTGGACAGCCCGTTGAAGCCCTTGTTGAAGGCGTTGAGATCTACCAGCTGCTGGATTTCCTTGGCCGCCCGGATCAGGCTGGGCTCCTCGAAGGAGGCACTGCGGTCAACGGCCTTCTTCAGCGGGTCCGTGCCGCCGATGCGATTGGCCAGGTACATGTACCACAGAGACCCGGTCCACCGGTCCTTATTGCCCAGAGCAATAGGAGCGACATTGTTCTTGGCCAGTGTTTTGACAACCTCGAGGAATTCATCGTACGTGCCGGGCACCTTCAACCCGTATTTGGCAAAAAGCGCCTTATTATAATAAACCGGGGTAATGTTCAGCTCCAGGGGGTAGGCGTAGGTTTTGCCGGCAATGGCATACGCCTCCGTAGTGCCTGCAACAAATTTATCCTTCAGCTTGCCCTGCAGCCCGTCGTCCAAAGTGGCGAACAGATTGCCCTTCACATACGGCTCCAGGAATCCGGCCGCCCAGGTCATGCCCACATCCGGCAGCTGGTTGGAGGCGGACAGCACCTTCAGCTTGCTTTTGTACTGCTCGTTCTCCAGGATTTCCTGCTTCACGGTTACGTTAGGGTTGGCCTTGGTGTAGTCGTCGATGATTTTGTTAACGATTACATTTTGCTGCTTGGAGCTTCCTGCCGGCCACAGATGCATGAAGTTAATGGTGACCTTCTCCGCCTTGGCAGTCGGTTGAGCGGTGGCTTGGGCAGACGCTGCAGCTGTAGCTGCCGGTGCAGATGATGCTTTGGACCCTTCCTCATCCTTGTTCGAGGCACAGCCCGCCAGTGAAACCGCTCCCAGCATGGACAGCGCCAACAGACCAGCAAACGCTTTTTTGACCATTCCAACTTCCCCCTTGGGTATCGTCGCCGCCGCGCAACGCTCCGGCAGCTGTGTCTTTATCGTAGCATGGCCGTTTTGTTCCCGTAAGGTTACAGCTTTTGGGGAAAATACCTTATTTTTTAGATGGGGCCGTTGTCCCCCGACATCTGCTTGCGGTATTGGCTGGGGCTTACCCCCGTATTTTCCTTGAACAGCTTGATGAAGTATTTGGGGGTCAGGTACCCCACCTGCGCGGCAATTTCACCAATGGGCAAAGCCGTGGCGAGCAGCAGCTCCTTGGCCTTCTGCAGCTTACAGCGGGTGACATATTCCAGGAAGGTCAACCCGGTCTGCTCCTTGAACAAAAAGCTGAAATAGCTGGCGTTCAGGTGCACCTCCTCCGCTACCTCCCGCAGGCCTAAGGGGGCCTGGAGATGGCTCTCCACATAACGCATGGCCTTCAGCACCGGCTCACCGATCCGCCCTTCGCCGCTTTCCTGGAGCTCCAGCAGGGTTTGATCCACCATCCTTTCCATCGCCTGCTGGCGGTGGCGGCTTTGGTCCAGCTTCAGAGCCTGCTCTACCGTTTCCACGAGCTTGCGCTTCTCCAGAGGCTTCAGCAGATACTGGAACACCCCCAGCCGGATGGCATGATGGGCATATTCGAATACGGCATGGCCCGAAATAATAATGACCACCGGGCTGGCTCCCTTGGCCTGGGCATTCTCCACCAGCGTAAGCCCGGTGATCTCCGGCATGCGGATATCGGTGATCAGGAGATGTACCTGCTCCTCCTCCAGCACCCGCGTGGCTTCAGCCGCACTGCCCGCAGTAATGACCCGGACCGCACCGGACAAGTCCGTTTCCAGCGTTTTTTTGACCCCGTCCCGAGTTCTTGGCTCATCATCCACCACCAGTACAGTCTTAAGCGAATTCATGCGTTCTCCCCTTCTCCACTTGGAATCTCAAACTGCACCACCGTGCCCGCTCCCGGTGTACTCTCCACGGACAAAGCCCCCGCCTGATCATGGTAATACAGCTCCAGCCGTCTCTTCACATTGCGGAGCCCCAATCCCGTTCCCTTCGTGGAAACTGACGTGCCCGAGCGGATGGACAGCAGCAGGCTCTCCAAGGCTTTGGCTTCCATTCCAGCTCCATTGTCCTCTACAATGACGGCAAGCCGGTGACCATCCTGCTGCCCGAGCTCCTCGATAGCGATGCGGATGCTTCCGCCTTCCACCTTGCCCTCTATGCCGTGGACAATGGCGTTCTCCACCAGAGGCTGGATCAATAGCTTGGGGATAGGCGTAGCCCGGCAGGAATCCGGACAATCCACGGACCAGAACAGCCGCAGGCCGAAGCGCATCCGCATGATGTGCAGGTACCGCTCAATATGCTCCAGCTCATCGCCGATGGTGACCCATTCCTGCTTGCCGGAGCCGCCGATGACATAACGGAACATATGGGACATGGCCACCACCAAATCCGCCAGCTCCTCCTCCCCCTTGTCGGACAGCGACCAATAGAAGGCCTCCAGCGTGTTGTACAAAAAATGCGGGTTAATCTGCGCCTGCAGGGCCCGGAGCTCGGTCTGGCTTTGGACCAGCTCCTTCTCGTAGACCAGCTTAATGAGGGCGTTGATATTGTCCGCCATCTGGTTATACGTATGGTTCAGTTCCTGCAGCTCCATGGTGCGGGAACGCTCCAGGTTGGGCTTCAGGACACCGTCCCGGGCGCCGCGCATGGCCTTGATCAGCCGTAGAATCGGCCGGGTAATAAGCCCCGAGAGCAGATAGGACAGCACAATAAACAGCACAAAACCCGCCGCCCCCGAAAGCAGCAAGGCCTGCCGGAGGACGGAGATTCCTTTGGTCACATCGCGGACGGGAGTGAGTATCATCAGGGTCCAGCCGGTGGATTCCGAGGGTTGCTTCACCAGAATGTATTCCTCTCCGTTAATCGGAACCGTAGAGCTGGTGCTGTCCAAGAGCTCCTTCACGGGAAGGGGGGTTTTGGTATTCACCGCAATGGGAGAGCCGTCGTGATCGGCCAGAATCATCATCTCGGTCATGCGGCCCAAGGGATACGGCGTCTGGAAATCGAAGTAGGACCGGTCCAGACTCAGCAGCAAATAACCGCCGTGGGAGTACCAGCGGTCCATCAGATTGATCCGGCGCAGGGATAATACCGACGAAGAATCGCCCGGGTCAATGCCCAGCCAGGCCAGTCGGCCCAAACCCGCATCGGCGGCTTGAACATCCTTCGGGCTTACCCGGGCGCCCAGGCTTTGATCATCCATGGGAAACAGCCTGCGCCCGTCGGCGGCATACAGCTCCACCCGGTTCACCCCGGTGGAATAGGACTGGAAGCGGCTGATCACCTGAAGCAGCCCCTGACGCTGGGTGAAGTCGGCCTGTCTGCCTTTCAGCTCACGCAGCAGCAGCTCCTGCACATATCCGTCGGTCATAATCTGAGCCGTCAGCGCATTGGTCTGCTCCAAGAGCGCATCCAGCCGTCCGTTAGCCTGCACCGCCGTCTGCTCGATATGCCCGCTGGAGTTATTCTTCAAGAGAAGGGATACCGATTGATACGTGCTGGCCCCGAATACACAAAGAACCACCGTCATCACCCCAACAAAACCCACCAGAATCTGGCTTCGCATGGTATGAATTCTGAGCAAGGGCCCCGACCACCATTTCCTTTTTTTATAAAAGATGTAAGTGCTTACATCCGCATTATACAGAAAGTCCGGTGGATTGGGAAGGGGGAAAGGGGCAGTACCCCTGCCAATCTTAAAGGAGATTGCCGCGGGATATTACTTGTCCAAACTCTGAACATATGGCTAGATCCCATGTAATGCAATAAGGAACGCATCCCTTATGTGGATGCGTCCCCTCTCATTCTTGCTTTACTGTTCTTTCAGTGTTTTAGAACAATTTTCTACACTGGTTCAAAATTCTGTTCAGGTCATGTTCATGCAGGTATCCAATTTTCTTAATGAAGTCCGAATTTGGAATAGCGGTTAACTTGGTTGTGCGGGCTACAGAAGCATTAAGCAGCCCTGCTTCCTTCCAATATTCAATAATAACATCGTATTCACTACGCGGGGCAGTACTTGTAACAGGTGCAGAAAGAACGTCAATATCAATGGCCAGCTCTGTTCCCACAATGACAATAGGACGGTTTTTGTATTCGCCCACATTCCGGAAATAAACCTTGGCAAGCCAAACCTCGCCCTGTTTATATGTGGTCATATGCATCGTCCTTGTCATTGAGCCAGAAGTTGTAATTCTCTCCCAACACATGAGCATCTGGAAGCAAATAAAGTTCCTTTAATTGTTGAAGCAGCAGCTTTCTTTCTTCATCAGTTAGCTGAGCAATTTCTTCCATAATTTTTTTTGCTGTGGCCATATTGTTCAACTCCTTATACAGACTCCTGTATAAAACCATTGTAACACAGAATATCTGAATCCAGATATTTGTGAGCATAAACATGACAGAACACAATAGCAGGGCTTACAATATTCAAATAACCTTACGATATATAAAAAGCACGTCCCAAAGATCATTGCCGGGAAGAGGGTTAGGAGATGAGCTGGAGTAAACTGAAGCAGCAGTTGGAGGGGTTCCTCAGTCCGGCATTAACGGACAGGGTCGGCTACCGGGCAACCGGCTACCGCTACTTGCTTGACCGGCCGGGGATTTGTTACCTTGCCGTAGATAAGAAGGATATCCTGAATATGAATGACCGGACCAGCCCCATCCGCTGGTATGAGACGGAGCAGGAGGTCCGGAACGATCCGGATATCTGCATTCCTGTAGAACCGGAGGAGATTGAGGCTGTCCAAATCGAGACCAAAGGGGCTGTTCCGGAGGCGCGTCTTCCTGTCATAGCCAGGAGCAGAAAAAGCGCCGTCCACGCCAAACAGCTGATGCTGGCCCAGGCCGCGCTAAGTAAATCCAACTTTACCGCCGCCGCTACCACCTTTTTATCGACTTCCATCGAAGACAGTCTGGAGAGTCGGGATATCCTGTTGAACATTCTGGCCCTGATCGACAGACGGGTAGGCAAAAAACGGATCGTGAATATGGCCGGCAAGATAAAGGCCAAACATTCGGCCGTGCAATATTTCTATGAGCTGCGGCGCAGTACGTTATGAAACGGGGTATTTATGCTTTCTATTGTCAAGTGCCGAAGTCTGCGGCAGCGGCGTAGAGGAGCTGCCGGACCTGAGCTGTGGTCAGGTCGGGATATTCGGTCAGGAGCTCAGCCGCAACCCCTGAAATATAAGCCGCGGAATAGCTGGTCCCGGAAGCTGGCAGTCGGTTGCCTTTTATGGTGGCTGTGGGCAGTCTCTCTCCGGGAGCCAGCAGATCCACTGCCTCATAACGGTTGGAGAAGTCTGCCGGAGCGCTGTTCGCTTCATTCGCCGCACCCACACATAAAACGCTGCTGTATGCACAGGGATAATAAACGGTATCATCCCCGTCATTTCCCGCGCTGGAAATAACCAATACCCCCTGTTTCTCCGCCCATTCCACCGCATCCCGCAAAGGAGGCGTATCGGTCAGAACGCCGGAGCTGATATTCACGATGTTACAGTCATAGACCTCCACCGCGTCGCGAATGATCCTTGCCAGCATGGCAGAGTCACCCTTGATGGTGCCGCCCTCTTCGTTTTTTCCGTAATAGACCAACGGAACCAGGATCGACTCCGGGTAAAGCCCCTCTATCCCGGCTGCCTTGCTGCCTACAATGATCGAAGCGATGGCCGTACCGTGGCCGATTGTGTCGGCAGTGGTTTGATTAGGCAGAATGTAGTTTTGCCCGGGGGACAGATTTGTCTTCAGGATAGCCTTTTCGGAAATGCCGGTATCAATGACTGCAACACGCACTGGTTCAGCCTCGGCAGCCATAACGGATCCGGTCCATAGCAAAGCAATCAGCACTGTAGCGAATAAAATATACCTCTTCATGTTCTCACCCTTTTCGTGGTAAAGAGGCGGAGTTCCCTCCGCCTCTTTTTACCTTTTACGGATTTGTGACCGTGATAAATTTATAGTCTTGGTAGGTTTCATTCTGTGGTACAGAAGCAGGTGATGTTCCATCGTAGCTGGTGCTGACAGTGATGTTGGCAATTTTTGTGTTTCCATTGGTAACAAAATACTTAACCGTACTGTCCCGAGGACCACAATATGCCGCGTAATCGTAACCGCGAGTTTCCAAGGTGCCTTTCTTCAGTATGACAGTGTACACATAATCTATGATACCGACACACACACCATAGCTCTTGCCGCCACTTCCTGCAACACCGCCAAAGGCTCGCACGTTAGGCCCGTTAATGGTGAAGTAATTCCCGCCCGCTCCAACTCGGATACCGCTGTTCATGTAGGTTCCCCCAGTGCCACTGGTTACGCTCAGAGTACCCGTTCCTTCTATGACCAGGGCGCTGTTTGTATAGATACCGAATACATTGGACACGGCAGCGTTGTACGTGGTGTTTGTTACTGTGCTTGTGCCCGTGTTTACGATGCCCAGGCTTCCCTCGCTGTATATGGCTGCACTTAGATAGGAAGTGCTGTACGTCCCGGCGATGGTTGCGTTGTTAAGATACAACGTGCCTGCATTATTAATATATCCGCCTTCATAAGTAGTTGTTGAGCTGGGATCAAACTGCACACTGGCGGAACCATCACCAAGGATGTCGTTCATATTCTCCGTGGTCACTTTTATTCCGGCAACATAGAGCACCACTTTCTCGTGGACCTCGCCCGTATAACCTGCAGCAGCCCAACGGGCATACAGAGTATGATCGGCAGAAAGCTCTACATGGGTCGTGCTGGTGACCTTCGTGCCGCCGCTTGTGGCCGTAAACCAGCCAAGGAAATGGTGCCCCGTATAAGTCGGAGCAGGAAGATCACCATACATTCTGCCTGCAAAAACAGACGTGGAGGCTGTGCCAACCGTACCTCCGTTAGCATCGAAGTTTACCGTATAGGCAGGTATGACAGACCACACGGCCACCAATGTAATATTCTCCGCAGGCATGGTGGTGAAAACATAATTCGTACCATTCAGCTGCCACCCGGCAAAGGTGTAGTTTTCCTTGGTTGGTGCTGCAGGGGCAGTCACTGCTGTACCATATGCCTTGGTAATAGATGCCACTTCACTGCCGCCATTACTGTCAAAGGTGACGGTATATTCATTGGCTGTCCAATCGACGGTAAATGTCGTATTAGCCGCAGGCATGGTCATATTTGCCGTATAGCCGGACCACTGATGAAAGGTATACCCTGCTTTGGTAGGGATATGGCTTGGCTTGGTAATGGGTGCACCATACTTCACACTGCCATAGGTTGCCCCAGTGTTATCCACTGTGCCGCCGTTGCCATCCCATGTTACGTTGTAACTGTTACGGGTGTAGTACACCTTTAATACCAAGCTGCCGTCTGCCGTAACTGTGCCGGAGGAAACCGTGCCGCCGACATTGGGCTCATAGGTAAATCCGGTATAACTCTTAGCGGCGGCATAAACCGTAGCCCCCATGGTGCCGTTCAAATTCTCCGTCTCGCCGGGCGCAGCAGGATAGCTTCCGTCCAGCTCCTCCTTGAAGTGTTCCACCGTATAAGCAATGCTACTGTCTGCTGTCCAGGCAGCAGTCAGGATGATATTTTCCGCAGGCATGGTACTGAAAGTATAGGCATTGCCATTCAGAGTCCAACCGGCAAAGGTATAGCCTGTTCGCGTAGGTGCAGCCGGCTCAGTAACAGCTGTGCCGTATTCTTGAGTAATGGCCGCCACTTCACTGCCGCCATTGCTGTCGAAGGTGATGGTGTACTGCACCACATTCCATTGTGCGGTCAGAGTGACATCTCTTGCAGGCATAGTGGCAGGGACCGGTGCTTCCACACCGTTTTCCAGCCAACCAGCAAAGGTGACGCCTGCTCTCGCAGGATCGGGCTGCTGCACAATCGAATCACCGAATTTAATGGTGAATACGGCATCCTCTTCACCATTCCCCAGTGCGTAGGTCAATGTATACATGTTGCGGGTATAGTAGTACTTCACCACGGTGGAGCCGTCACCCTTGATGGTTACCGTCTGTGCAGAAGGCGCGGTGAACCCTGTGTAGCTTTTGGTCTCCGGGCTCACATGGGCATTACCGCTTCCTGTTTTGACTTCCGTTTCGGCAAGGATGTAGGCACCCCCAGTCAACCCTTCCTGGTAGTGCTCAACAGTATACTTGGTGTCATGCCGTGTTTCCCAAACAGCGGTAAAGGTCAAGTCATTGGCCGGCATAACCGCGGGGATGGCGCTGTTCCAGTGCAGGAAAGAGTAACCGGGAGCGGCAGGGCTACTCCACTGGATTTTTGCACCCACGGGGTATTGGACAGCCACGCTTCTGTTGCCCGCTTCCGCACCATAGTTGAAGGTCACGCTATAACGATTGCGTTCATAATAGACCTGAACCACCGTATTGCCATCGGCTAGAATGGTCTTTTGCTGGATGGCCTTGGGCGTAAAGCCTGCATAACTCTTTGCCTGGGCGTCAGTAGCCTGGTTAGTAACACCGTTTAGGGTCTGGCGCTCCTCCAGCACATACATGCCATCCAGTCCCTCCTGATAGTGCTCCACGGTATACGATGCCATATTGGGGGTCCACTTCGCATACAGGGTCACATTCCCGCCGGGCATCGTGTCAGGAATGGTATAAGCAGTCCCGGTATAGGCCTCATTGGTGTACCAGCCGGCAAAGGTATAACCCGCTTTGGTGGGATTGGCAGGTCTCAGCGCAGAGATGTCCGCTCCGGCCAGCTTGCAGATCATATCCACTGCGCTGCCGCCTTTGGAATCAAAGACGATGGTTTTCCCATTGGCAAAATCGCTCCATTTCAGCGTAATGGTCCGGCTTAGGGTCTCGGTGGAGAAGGCCAGAGGAGCCCCCTTCCAAGTCAGCTTCATTTCGCTTTTGAGCGTACTGTCGCCGGAGGCCCGGCTGACGGTGATCTGGTTGTTTGCCGGGTTATAGGAGAAGGCTGGGTTGGACAGCTCCACGGCGAAATACTTTTCATCGTCGGTATGGTGGACGGTATTGGCATCGAAGTTTTTGGTGTTGGGTTTGTTCTCCTCACCGATGTCGCCAGTTTTCAGATCCATCCACTTCATCTGGAATAACGTAGTGGGCAGCGTATACGTGGTTACATTCTGGATGGTGTAGGCGGGAGCATCCCCATAGGCAAAGTCATAGACGTTCTCCCGCTGCCCCGCTGACCAGAGGGGCCATTCTTTGGCGTAAATGCTTGGGGCGTAAGAGTATTTGCCGTTCAAGACCTCCGCCACAAAATTAACATCCAGATACGTGCCAATCTCCACCAGCATGGCTCCAGACGAGCTGCTGTTCTTTACCCAGACCCCATTTATTTTGTAGTTCGTCAACGAATAATAGAAGTACCCCCATAAGCGGGCATACGCCCCGGCTTCAATTTGCAGCCCGATTCCATCCAGCTTTGTGGAGAATAGCCCCACCAACGCTTTGGCTCGGACACCGGCACGGATACCCATGCTGCCCATGACATAGAAGTCAAACTGATAACCGTTTGTGCTTAAATCGATGGTTTCGCTGTTGGCCTGCTTGCTCTTCAGCGTCAAGACGAAGGAATGACGCTTGGAGTTTTCATACTGGAAGGTCATGCCGACGGCCACATTCAGATTGGCGGACACCACAAAATCCACCTGGATGCCGTAGGCCAGAATGTGAAGGGGATCTACCCCGCCACGCAGGTCGATCAAGTTAACCACAAACAGATCCACCCACGCATCGTTGGCGTCCTCCATAAATGCCGCGTACTTCCCGGCCAGACCGCCGGAGGAGGATGCTTCGGACTCAGGGAATACAGTCTCTACATCCTCCACCATCTTTTTGATGGACTCGCTGAGACTGAAGATCTTTTTCGTGGCCGCTGCCTCTTTGGCATTTTTCGGCCAAGGCATTCCCCAGGGCTCATCCTCCTCATCCAGCTTGGCGGTTGCGGTAATGCCCACACCGGTATAGGTGCCCAGGTCGATGTTGCCGGTCATGCGGTAATCTGCGATATAGGGGAAGATCCATTTCTTCTTCCACACAGCGCCGCCGCTGACGCTGAAGCCAAACAGCACCTCCTGCTCGAAGAAGGCCGTCAGCTCAACCTCTACCTTTTTATCCGAGCCCGATTTCTTAATATCAAAATTGTAGGTTACGGCCACTTCCACCCGAACGCCCTTTTTGCCTTCAAAATGGGACAGCCGGGGAGTGACGGACACGCTGGTCTTGACGCCGCCCTCTTTATTCACAATGTTGCCCATGAGAACCAGATCGTCTGCATGGACGGGAGTGCCGTCACTATAGGCAATGGTATAGTCGGACAGGGTGAGGTTGTCCTCACTGCCGAAGATCTCCTTGATCTCATCAGTCTGGATAGCCAGACCCGCCAGAGCCTTGCCGGCCTCCTGGATAAAGCCGCCGGACAAAAGCTGGGATTCCACCGTTTCACGGATGAGCTGCTCGTCATAGGCGGCCTCGATCTCTTCATCGGTGAGCTCACTTTCGCTGTACAGCTCCATGGCGGACAGCACATCTGCTTCGTCTACAACGGTGTATGTAATAATCGTGCTGTCGCCATTCACCGTAACATTGGCAATGAGGCCATACCCCTGCCTGCTGGCAGTCTCATCCCCAAAATCACCATTGTCGAAAAAGCTCAGAAAATCCCCCGGCTCCACTACAGTATCCGTGCCAAGACCCATATCAGCGTATGGGGCAGCAGAGAAATTCAGCTTCCCCGTTTCAATCGTGATGCTGCCTGTGCCGCTGGAGGCAACCGTGTTGCCCACTGTCACCCCATCGCCTGCATCCAGATCGATAGGCAGCAAATCGGGGGTAAACAGCACATCCTCCGACTTGGCGGATTCATAATAATACGTTGTGCCATCGATGCGTATGATCTCCAGATAGGCCACAGCGCCGCTGTCCTCTACAGCCCGATTATCGGGTTTTTTGCCGGTATAAACGGCGATGGTATCGCCCGCCAGAATCCCGCCGCCGGAGTAAGTGAAGCTGCCGGCGCCGCTGTTGGCGGTGTACGTGGTGACTCCCTGGGCATCAGTGACTGCCTGATACAGACCGGCATATTCCAGCACATTGTTGCGGTCGGTTTCAGACAAAGCGGAGGCGGCAATATACTTGATACCCTCGCTGAGCGTCAGATTCAGCACTTCATCCTTCTGTATAATGAAGTTATAATAGCGTATTTCTCCGCTCTCACCTGCAAAGGTAACCGCATCGTTCAGCAGCTCGATCTGATAGGTATGACCGGGGGTAAAGCCGCCGATGCTGGCAGAAGTAACAGTAAAGCTGCCTGCGCTGCCGGTAACGGAAACGGTCTCCTGCTCCACGCCGCCCGTTCCGTCGGTCACAGAGGGGTCGGTAATGTTGCGGAATGTAAAATCCGCACCGGATACAGGCACATGATCCGCAGACAGGATGATGGAAAAGTCTTCAGCAACATCCTGCTTCGTTACGAAATTCAGCTCGCCGGTTTCGGTCAATGACACGGTTTCGGTAAATTTCGCATACAGCGTCAGATTTCTTGCAAGGTTGTCCGTGCTGGCCACCATGCTGCTCAAAGCACTGTCATAATACCAACCCAGGAACACCGTTCCGCCCTCCTGAGCAGGGACGGGCATGGTGCTAAGCAGGGTTCCGGCGGGATAGAGCTTCTTGATAGATTCTTCTCCCGTATTCAGCGTTACTTCGTAATAGACTGTGGGGTTGTCGCCGGAAGAGCCGTCTCCGGACGAGCCGCCGCCGGAGGGACTGCCTCCCGATGGGCTGCCGCCGGTAGGCTCGCTGCCGGAAGAAGGCGGCGTAACAACCGGTGTCTTCTCCTTGGGGACACCAGGTTCCTTATACCACGTTTTTACAGCCCCGTCTGTCCGCATACACAGCGTTGCTGCCTGGGCACGGCTGGCATTGTCCAGAGGATGAAAATGGACACCGTCGCCGGCCAGCAAGCCGGCTTTCCATAACTTCATAACGGCATCCCTGGCATACTCCGCAACGCCGCCGATATCCGCCGGGGTCGTGGTGATGCGGGTCCCCGTGTCGTAGTCCACACCGAAGGTCTCAAAGTAGCGTACGACGAATGCTGCGATCTGCTGGCGGTTGATAAGTTCCTGAGGTGCAAAGCTGCCTTCAGCAGCACCCGATGTAATCCCGTGTTTGGCTGCCCATGTGACATAGGAGGCATAGTAGGCATCTGCTGCCACATCCGAAAACGCAGATTCCCCCTTGTAGCTTGCAGTGTCTACCCCTGCCATACGCCCCAACACGGTTACAAACATGCCGCGGGTCATCGGTCCGTTTGGTTCGAATGTGGCCGCAGAGGTACCTGAGAAAATGCCGTGCTCACGGGCATACTGCACCGCGCTGTAAAACCAATCGGATACGTTTACATCGGCAAAAGGATTTGTTGTCATTTCGTCTGTTCTCTGTGCTGTTGTACTCAAGCTTTCATTCTGCCCCGCAAAAACTGCGTTGGGAAGCAAAGTAAGCAGCATACACAGGCAGAGGAAAAGACTCAAAAGCCGTTTCTTCATCTGTATGTTCCCCCTTTGATCTGTTGATTCGCCTTGAGGCCGTTCCCTTGTTTGTATTCCTCGTCCACAGCCCGAAAGCCCATCAGCAGAGCCGGCATGCGGTTCATGGGTTTGTTCAGAATGCAGTTATAGTTTTTGGACGCCTCATGCCAGAGCATCCGGCTGATTTCCACCATTTTATTGGCAGACTGCATATCGGGACCATCCCTTGCCTTGGTGTACAGCTCCTCGTGCATATGCAGCAGCTCATCAAGTTCAGCAAGCCTGTTTCGCTTTGCTGACAGCTCCGTATAGACGGTTGTAAACCAGATGGTCACAAATCCCACTGTGTAGATGCACGTTATAAAGAACGCACTGATAGTGGACAGACGACACCGCTCCTCTCAACTTGCATGTAACGATAAAATACCAGAAAAAACGCCAAAAAACCGTCCCCGGCCTGAACGGTAGTGGATTTCGGCCTGAACGGTAATTAGGGTGGTTGAAGAAGGTTCCAATTGATATTAAAATGGGGATGAGAATAAAAAGAGAGGAGGCGGAACGGCTGAAGATTGCGATTTGTGACGATGATAGCCGGGACCTGCGGCAGATTGCCGCTCTGCTGGAGTCGTACCGGCATAATCGGAAGGCGGCGATTTCCTATGTGAGCTTTCGAAATGCCGTAGAGCTTTTGGCCTCCATGGAAAACGGAAATTACGATATGCTGCTTCTGGATGTGCTGATGCCAGGCGTCAACGGTATCCAGGCGGCCCGGGAAATTCGGGAGCGCAACAGCCGGATCCAGATCGTGTTCCTGACCTCCTCGCCGGAATACGCGGTGGAAAGCTACAGTGTGCGGGCGCACTTCTATTTACTAAAACCGGCTTCAGAGGAAAAGCTCTTTCCGATCCTGGACAGGTCGCTGGATGATTTCAAAAAGCCGGAGGATGCCCTGTGCATCAAAACCCAGTCCAGCGTGTTCAGCCTCCCTTACGGGAAAATCGAATACATAGAAGTCAGCGCAAAAAAATTGTATTTTTATCTGACGTACGGCGGCACGCGGGAGGTAACGGGCAGTCTGGCGGACTTTGAGCAGGCCCTGTTGAAAAGACCCGATTTTATTAAGGTGCACCGCTCTTATCTCGTGAATCTGCAATGGGTGGAGGAGCTGCGGCAGGGAGAGCTTGTCACCGCGTCGGGATGGCGTGTGCCGGTGTCCAGAGCAGCCTATCCGCAAGTGCGTACAGCCTATACACAATTCCTGTTCTGCGAGGCCGAAGAGCTGGCGCAGGATAGAAGAAGCGGTGTTGAATGATCACAACTTCCATTGGACTTATTCGGTTTGGTTTCTCCCTGCTCTTCGGCGTGGCGCTTTCGGTCTGCTTCGCGGGTATTGAGCGAACGCGGAAGAACAATCTTGCTGTTGCCTGCGCATGCGTCATACTCCTGTTTGTGCAGTCCTCCTGCTGGTGGTTTTTTAACATCGACTTCACTTCAAAATTATATCCCCTGATCATCCATCTGCCGATGGTTCTGTTCCTCACCCTGTATATGAAACGCCCTTGGTTGATTTCCACCGTAAGCGTGCTCTCCGCCTACCTTTGCTGTCAGGTGCCCCGATGGATCGGCAGCATTGGGGGAGCCGTCTTCAGCAGCAGGCTTGGCGAGCATATTTGCTATATCGCAGCCGTGGTGTTGGCCTATTATCTCTTCCAAAGATATGTAGCAGGTACTCTCCGGCAGCTGATGGAGAAGTCCATCAAATCCTGTATCCTGCTCGGCGCCGCTCCGCTGTTTTACTATTTATTCGATTACACGACCACGATTTATACCGATTTGCTTTACCGGGGTGTAAACGGGGCGGTTCAGTTCATGCCCTCTGTCTTCTCCATCGTTTATTTCGTGTTTATTATCCTTTATTATATGGAAATGCAAAAGCAGGCTCGTGCCCACAGAGAACGGGATATGCTGGCCGCTCAGCTCCACGGTGCCCATTCGGAGCTTGTCTCCCTGCGGCAGATGCAGAATATGGCGGCTGCCTACCGGCACGACATGCGTCATCACTTTGCCATTCTGCAGGGCATGGCTTCCGAAGGCAGTATAGATAAGATCAAAACGTATCTGCTTACTGCACAGTCCGATATTGATGCCATCACCCCGATCCGCTTTTGCGAAAACGAGACGGTCAATTTGATTTTATCAACCTTTTTAACCAAGGCGAAGCATGCGGGAATTACCATGACGGTTGATGCAAGGCTGCCGGGATCCATACCCCTTAGTGATACAGAGCTTTGCTCCCTGCTCTCCAACGGTCTAGAAAACGCCATCTTCGCTGCCGCTGCCTGCCCCGAGCCTGAGCGCAGGGTCGTATCTGTCAAGGCCATGGTACATAAGGCCAATCTGTTGATTTTAATAGAGAACCCCTATGAGGGCGCGATTGTCATGAAAGGCGGATTTCCCCAATCCTCCCGGGAAGGACATGGCTACGGAACGCGCAGCATCGCCGCCATCGCGGATACCCACGGCGGACAGGCCATTTTCAGCGCCGAGGATGGTGTGTTTACGCTGAAAATCATGCTCTCACTCCGGTAATGAGGCACTCATCAGATCCGGCGCCGCAGCATGTTATGAAACCACAGAAGGTACTTCATTCCAAAAATGTTTGCCAAAGCACAAACCTTCTCTAGCATTCTGCAATATGGTAAGGATGAGATGCTAGTTAGCTTGCTAGTATGCTCGACTTACTTCATGAGGAGGAATTATCTTGGCGATTGAATATTCCAAAATTGTCCGGCTTCCGGTAACTCCTGCCGTCACCGGCTTTAGCACGGATTTGGTGTTGCCCACCGCATTTTCTTTTGGTTCAGGCGGAGGATTTATTAACTTCTATGTGGGCTTCGGCGACTATGAATGCGGCATCTCCACTCGCAACGGCGAAAGCAGCTGGCATTGGTTTGCCAACAGCGGCACAGTCTCGGGAACAGATGCCGGAGGAGCATACGGGGAATTCGTCAACGGGGATACAGTGAATATCAGCCTGCAGCTTTTATTGAGCTCGGGCTCCAATTATGTTGTGAAATTCTATGTGAACGGCATTCACCGCCACAGCTTCGCGCCAACCTATTCCTCCACCGCTACCTTCGCCAACGGGCGCGTCGTTCTCGCTTGTGCACAAGGCCAGTGGGACTCCTCTGCTTCGATTCCCAATCCTCTTCCTGCCTTCACGATTCGGCACAATCAGGTGAAAACCTTCAATACGAAATACCGGAACGCAAGCGGCACATGGATCAATGTTAACTCCAGCAATTGTACGCCCGGCATTACCCATTCTCCTGCGGGGGTTACCACTCCTGCTCCCGTGGATTATTCCGTTTCAGCGGCTTCTTTTGGCAGCGGGATTTATTACGCTTCCGTAAAGGTGTAAGCTTCCTCATATCCTCTATCCCGGACGTAAAGAATAAGCCGGGCGGAAACACATGGTGTTCCGTCCGGTTTTTTTGCTGTCCGTATCACGCCATTGACACCCCAAAAATAACAGGAGTATAATAAACACTATTCAATGATTGAACACTGTTCAATGAACGAAGAGGTGTATAGGATGAGCATTGCCGAACGAAAAGAACGGGAAAAAGCGGAGATGCGGGAGGATATTCTGAACGCCGCGCGCGAAATCGTCAGCCACAGCGGGATAGACGGAATCTCCATCCGCAAAATAGCGGGCATGATCGACTATTCCCCCGCCATCATCTACCACTATTTCAAGAACAAAGAGGAGATCATCGGAATCCTTATGGAGGAAGAATACCGCAGAATACTGGCGGCGTTGTCTCCTCTCCAAACCGCCGGGAATTCACCGGAGGAGCGGCTGAAGGAAAGCATAAAAAGCTTCATGATGCTGGCTGTAGAAATGGGCGATGCCTATAAAAGCATCATGCTCAATTCTTCCCCCGCCGTGCTGGCCCGTACCTCTGTGCTGCAGCAGGGTGCGGCTTGTGAACGTCCGGCCATCCGCATGGTGTGCGGCGTCCTGCGGGAGCTGCCGGGATGGGCCGGGTCTACGGACGCCCAGGTGGAGCTGACCGCACAAACCATCTGGTCCCTGGCCTTCGGACTTGCGCTGCGAAGCATTGTGGAGCAGGTGAATGAGGAGCAGCGGCAGCGGTTAATGGACCATACAGCAGAGTTTGTTCTGCAAGCACTTCGGAATCCGGCTAAACAGCCTAAAGGAGGAATGTGAATGAAGCATCAACGAACCCTCAGTATTCTTACCGCCCTGATTGTCCTAGTGTCCCTGGTGGCGGGAATTATCGGGATTTTGCCGGGGGAAGGCACAGAGGGGCAAACCTTTTTATCCATTCACGGGGAAATGATTCAGCTCCACGGCAAGGGCATCTACGCCATGGACTCCGTTGCGGCGGCAGCCCAAGCGATAGCACAGGATTGGGTGACGGTGTTTCTCGGCGTTCCGCTTTTGATCCTGTCCTGTTGGTTTGCAAGACGAAAGTCGCTGAGAGCAAGATTGTTATTCGCGGGAACACTGGCCTATTTCCTCTATACCTACATGTCTTATTCCTTCCTGTGTACATATAACCCGCTGTTTCTGGTGTATGTGGCGCTGATGTCCTTGTGCTTTTTCGCTTTTGTGCTGGTGATGCTTTCCTTTGATATGGCCCTGCTCCAACAAGCATTCAGCGAGAAGCTGCCCACCCGAACAATCGGCATTCTCATGATCGTCTTCATGGCTGCCATCGCACTCATGTGGCTGGGCAGGATCGTTCCTCCTCTTCTGGATGGAGGCACCCCCATCGTTTTGGAGCATTACACCACACTGGTCATACAGGTCATGGATCTGGGTTTGGTCATTCCCGCTTCGATCCTGGCGGCTATTCTGCTGATGCGCAGAAAACCGGCGGGGCTGCTGCTTTCTGCGGTGATGTGTATGAAAGGGGCAACCCTACTGACCTCCCTTACGGCCATGGTCATTAACCAAAGGCTTGCGGGAGTGAACATGTCAATGGCGGAAATGGTGGTGTTTCCCGCTGCCAACCTGCTGGTTCTGCTCGGCATCTACGTCTTTATGACCAAAATTAAGGAGCCTGGGGCTGGGGCAGGTTAATGAAGCAGGATCGTGACCATGCATCTCCATGAATTAACTTCCTCTTGAAAAAGAAATGCCCTCTGTGGTATGGTTACTGGAAATATTTCCTTGGAGGGAAGCATATGAGCACGACCAATCCCGATCCGATCCTGCTGGATTTCCCGGAAAGCTTCGAAAGTGAACGTTTGATCATCCGTGCACCGTTATGGAATGATGGAGCCGCTGTAAACGAGGCAATTAGAGAAAGCATTAAGGAATTACGTCCGTGGATGCCCTGGGCGCAAAACACCCCGGCCATCGAAGAAACAGAGGCAAACCTGCGGCATGCCAGGGCGCAATTTATGGAGCACAAGGACCTGAGACTGCTGTTGGTGAATAAACAAACAGGTCAATTCGTAGGCAGCAGCGGCCTTCACCACATCGATTGGCAGACCCGTAAATTTGAAATTGGATATTGGGTGCGCACCTCTTGTCAACAGCAGGGCTACGTCACCGAAGCCGTACATGCCATTACAGACTTTGCCATACAGGAGCTGCAGGCTAACCGCATACAGATCCGGTGTGATGCCCATAATCTGCGGAGTGCCAAGGTAGCGGAACGCTGCGGCTTCGCATTAGAGGGGATTCTGCGCAATGAAACCCGTGATGTACATGGTTCACTGAGGAATACCATGATCTTCTCGAAGGTTCGCGGGGTGGAATATGAATCACTCTAGGGCCCAACAACCGCATCATATCAATCTTATCCATTCATAGGCACTTATCATACGCTTCAAATTGTGCGTTTTATAACGGTGAAGTATACCCCATTTGAATGCCTTTCGTCACTGCCATACTTGTTTTTCGCTGCCTGTCAGCACTTCAAGTATGGAGCTTTCCACAGGGAAGTGGGTAGACCCATTCCCATATCCTTATCTGTTCGGAAACCTTCAATTCCTTCATTTATCTTCATACTGTATAATAAAGTTAATTTCAATCATTCAGCATCAGGAATTAGTTTAGGAGATAGACTTTATGAAAAAAACGCTATACCTCATCATAGGATTCATCGGTCTTTCTTTCATAGCCTTTGCGGTTTGGCCAATTTGGGGCATATTAAAAGGCAGCACTACAGGTATTCTTTTAACTAGCGAATTATTCAACAATATAATAATATCACTGGGTTGTGGCATCGTTACATCCACATTAGTCTCATTCTTTATAGAGTATTCTAATCACAATATCGAACGAGAACGTAGCATGAAAATGAAAATGAACATTCTTAACGATCTATTAGAAACGATAAAAAACTATTGCGATGAAGATTTTGATTTCCTCAAAATTGAACGACTGATAAAGACTAATTTGCTAACCGAAATCTCAAATTCATGTGAGCTATATATCCCAATGGGAATACAATTTTACGATGATGAAGAATTGAAAGCATTAAAAAGCCTTTACTACTCATCTAAATCACTTCATGAGCTGATTCAACAAGAATCTACAATTGAATTGTATACATCGTATGAAGAAGTATTTTTAGAGGCGGTTAACTGGGATTTCGAACATGGTCCCTATAGCGAGGAATATAAAATAAAAGAATTGTGCAGAATTCTAAAACTCTCCATTTCCGATAGAGAGGCTTGCAAGATTGGCGAAACCGTTTATTTTTATCAATTGCAAAACATGAATTTCAAGAAATCCTTAGAACAGTTTAAATATATATTGGAGCCAGAACAAGTAAGAGCTCGTTAATTTTAACCTTATTGCCGCCGCGCTGAGTCGAAGGGTATGGTTGTCCTTGGTTATCATAGGTGATCCATTCTCCAACAGGCTCTCCCTTCTCAAAATACCCGGAGCGCTTAACCGTACCGTCCACGCGGTACCATTCCCAATATCCCTCAGGATGGCCATCCATCATTTTTCCCTTGGACCACATGGTTTTGCCGTTGGCATGTATACCCATCAATTACCTCCATCTTCTTTTCTTTCACACCGTTTGGATGTACCAAATTTTTCTTCTGTCATCTGTAAGTTCCTCCATCCATTAATTACTCCCCTGCGCCATTGGCCACAGGGTTATCCAATTCCCCC
>JAEWMH010000194.1 GCA_023393235.1 Bacillota bacterium
AACACCCCTTGCCCAAACGCCGCACCCCAGCATTCCTCTCCCGCTTTTTGGAAGGTGGTCCGTTTCATCATCCCTACCACTTTCCGCGGTCCGTACTCCACATATTCAATTTTCTTCAGCTCCGCCATAATGCGCTTTCCTCCTACAATTCTCAGATTGGTAAATGACATACGGGGATAATCCACAGGTTTGGCCGTTCCCTGCCGGATTTCCGTAGGCGAGGCCTTATGGTGCTCCTTAAACGCCCGGGTAAAGGACGCATGGGAGCCAAACCCGTATTGGAGGGCGGTATCCAGGATTTTGGTGTCCTCACCGTTCCTGATATCCCAGGCCGCCAGCGTGAGACGCCGCCTCCGCACATACTCGGCGATGGTCACGCCGGTGACATACACGAATATCCGCTGGAATAAGGGAGCGGGGCTTCCGGCCAGCTGCCCGACTACCTTGTAATCCACCTCACCGGCACTGACGGCCAGCTCCTCCAGGTAATCCACTACGCCTTCCAATACTTTCAAGCTGTCCATGGGACGCCTCCTTTAGGGTCATTATAACGGGCTGCGGGCCCGCCGGCTTTGCAAAAGCCGTTCGGATTTTGGTAAGCCGCTGGGCGGGAGAATGCGTTGGGAGCGGGGGCTGTGGCGGTGAGCGAAGCCTTCGCCCAGGGCGGAGCGGCGCCGTGGAGCGAACCCGGAGTGTGCAGCGAGTGCGCGTGGCGCAGCGGTGAGCGAAACCTCGCCCGCGGTGGTGTTTCTGCAGTAACTGCGGCTTTGGCGGCGGGTTTGGGTTATCTCAACAGCCTCCCATTCCCTTGTTCCACCGGAGCTCTACCGCTAACGGCGATGAGAGCCGCTATTTCGGCGAAAAGGCCCCCCCGCAGAATTCTAACGGCAGTGAGCGCCGTTATTTGACCAAAACAGCCTGCTGAAGGCCCCATTTTAGCATAATAACGTCTCCTGCTTCCGTTAGAATTTCGAACTCACCGTTTTCAGGCAAATAAAGGCTTCTGCTTCCGTTAGAACCTGTGCATCAACCGTCCCGAAAAACTTCTGGACGCCGAAAACCCTAATTATGCTATAATGCAGATATGAATTATACAAATACGTTGGCGTGAAGCACATGCCGCTTTGGTAACAGCCGGTTTGAAGGAACCTGCTGCTATTGAGGCGGCTTTTTGCGTACATAGGACAAAGAGGTGGAAGGATGAGCGTATTCGATTTGGTTTATGGGCAATGGTTGGCCGAGCAGATTAAGATGGAGCCAAATCCCCGCAGAAGGGAGCTGCTTTCGAAAGGATTAAGCCATGGTACCGAAACTTTTCTGCGGACCATCTGGTTTCCGGCCATAGGAAATTTCGACTTCCTGTACCCCGAATTTGAGGTGCGGGATATGAACAACGGCTGCCGTTATCTTGACCTTGCTTATCTGCCGGGAGGCGGGGCGAAGGGCTGCATCGAGATTCAGGATTACCGTACCCACGCCCGGGACGTTGAGGCGGGGCGGTTTAAGGATTTGTGCCTGAAGCAGGCCTTGCTAGCTTTGGATGACTGGGTTTTTCTGCCTATTGCATATTTGTCCATCCGGGATGATCCGGCGGTATGCAAGCAGCTGACATTGGCGTTCGTTGGACGTTTCCTCTCTATCTCCGTTCCGCCGGGATTGGGGTGGGGCCAGGCGGAGATTTTGCGTTTTGCGCGGAGATTGGCACGACCCTTTATGCCCAAGGAGCTTGCCGTCCATCTGCAAATATCGGAACGCCAAACCCGCCACCTCCTTCGCCAGTTGGTCGAACAAGGCAGCCTGGTGGTGTCCAGCGGCAATCAACGGTACCGCTCTTATGAGCTGGGGCTGTAGTCAGAGCAGGTAACTCTATCGGCTGGAAGCAGCCGCGAAACCCGGGTTGAGCAGCTAACGGCGGCCAGAGCCGCTATTTCGGCGAAAAGGCCACCCGCAGAATTCTAACGGCGGTGAGCGCCGTTATTTGACCAAAACAGCCTGCTGCAGGCCCCATTTTAGCATAATAACGTCTCCTGCTTCCGTTAGAATTTTGAATCCCCTATTTTTGGCCAAATAAGAGCTCCTGCTTCCGTTAGAATGCCGCACCTCAACCCGCCGGGCAAAGGGAGTCTGACGCTGCAAATCCCAAAATGCTACCAACAGAAAAGCCCCGCAGCACGGGGCTTTTTATCCTTTGCTGTTGTGTTATTCCCGGAGCTTCTCCACATACACCGCCAACCGCCCGAAGGTGCCGCCGAAGCCCTCCTCCACATCGGGAATGACAGAAGCGAAGAACGCCAGGTCCTCCGGACCGGCATTGACCGGAGCGCTGGTCATCGTCAGCGTCGTCCTTCCACCTTCTTCCATGAAGGTGAACTCATTGCGGACTTCCAGCGGATATTCGGGCCAGAACGGAGCGCGAATCAGCTTACCCTCCTCGTCGAAGAAGGAATTGACGAACACTCCTTCATAGCTCGAGTATACCTTATAGAGAATATTCCTGAAAAGGAATATTCCAGAAAAGGAATATTCAAAACACGGTTCGAAATGATCGCTTCCAGCCGCGCATGAATTCATCTTGTACGCAATAACAATGATGAGGGGGAGTTGATTCCCGCAACCTTCGGGGAGCAAATTCCCGCTTTGGGTTACTGTTGGGAGAACTAATTCGGGTACTCATTATATGAGTCTATCGGCTGAATTGATAGAAATTTGGAACAATGTTACACTTTTTCATAGGCAAGCACTGGAAATTCCACTTTGGAGATAAGGATTGGAGGCATCCATGTGATTGAGGTTACTGCGGCTTACGCCGACTCGCTAGCCCCCAACAGCGCCACCATCAAGAATGCGCAGGGGTTGGTTCAAAAGAAAAAATTCGTCGGGTTACACCGCTCCGAAGCCGGGGATCTGCTGTTCGGCGAATGCCAGGGCAGCGGCAGCTCCAACTATTCCACCTCGGCGGATTTTGCCCAGCCGGAAAAACCGGTATTCCGCTGCACCTGCCCCAGCCGCCAATTCCCCTGCAAACATGCGCTAGGTCTGTTATACGCCTATATCAACGGCCAAAGCTTCACCGAAGCGCCTGTTCCGGAGGACCTGGCCGCCAAACGGGAAAAGTCCGAAAAACGGGCCGAGAAAAAGGAGCAGGAAGCAGCCAACCCCACCCCGCCCAAACCCAAAAAAACCAACAAATCCGCCCTTTTGAAAAAAATGAATACCCAGCTGGAGGGTCTGGAGCGGCTGGACAAGCTGCTGATGAACATTATTAACGGCGGCTTGGGCACTGTTGACCAGAAAACCCAAACCCTGCTTCAGGGACAAGTGAAGGAACTGGGCAACTACTATCTGTCCGGCGCACAAAATGAGCTCCGCCGTCTGTCCCTTCTGCTTCAGGATGGCGGTCGCTCCGGGTATGAATACGCCATTGAGCAGTTGGGCTCCATGCATGCCCTCATCAAGAAGGGCCGCACGTATCTTCAAACACGCGTTGACAGCAAGGCAGAAACCGCACCGGATACCGAGTCCGAGCTGGAGGAATGGCTGGGCCATGTCTGGCAGCTGTCCGAGCTGAAGGAGCTGGGTTTGTACAAGGAGCAGGCCGAGCTTCTGCAGTTGGCCTTCGCCAACTGGGACGATACGGGCCGCCAAGAATATGTGGACACGGGCTTTTGGCTGGAGCTGGGTACGAATCAGATTCACCGCACCGTCCAGTACCGTCCCTACAAGGCCGCCCGCCATATCCGCGAGGATGACAGCTTTATGGAGGTGGCCAAAGCCAAGGAGCTGTATGTGTATCCCGGCGGGCTGAACCGGCGGGTGCGCTTTGAGGAGTGGACCTCCCGGCCGCCGGAAGCCGCAGACTGGCAGGCAGTGGCGGCTCAGGCCTCCCGATCATACAGCGAGGCACTAAAGACCGTGCGGAACCAGCTCAAAAATCCGCTTGCCCAACGTTCCCCCGCCCTCCTGCTCCATGTAGCTGAAACCCGCCTCACTGATCAGGGCGGTTATGTGATAAGAGACAGCGCCGGAGCGGAGCTTGCCCTGGAGAATACCGGCGAGCTGGGACGCGGAACCGTAGAGCTGCTTCCTTTTGTCCCGGCGGAGCTGCTGCAGGATGCCTGTATGCTCGTATTGTTCCGCCACCGCCCGGAAACGGGCCGGCTGGCTGTCCAGCCCTTGACTGTGATTAACCGGGACCGCATGGTCCGGCTGCTGTATTAACATACCCAAGCGACTGGAGGGAATATGAATGAGCAACGCGTTACTGTTGGAGCTGAAGCAGGAGACGGACCGGCTGTATATAGCCGGCAGCGGGCTGGCGGCGGGCGATTACCGGTTGAAGCGGCTGCTGCCCCGTTTTGAGGCCTTGGCAGCCCAGGCGCCGGTGTTTGGCAAACTGGCCGAGCTGATCCGGGAGCTGATCGGAGAGCAGCCCGGTGCTGCCCAAGAACCCGGACCCGCATGGAGGCTGCAAGAATTGGGTGCCCTGCTGGGGTCCATTCTCGCCACCCAAAGCGGCGCCCAGCCCTTGGAGGAGGCAGCTCCCTTGCCGGCTTCGGGCGGGCTGAAATTCGAAACCCGGCTCACCTGCCGCCAGTTGGCCCCCATAGAGCAGGCGCTGACAGAAACCGGCAGCGGCCGTTATGAAATAGTCACCGAAGCCTTTAAGCAGGGGCACTTCTCCGACCTCCGGCTGTTTCCCTTGGTGATCGAGGGTCTCGGCGATCCGTATCCGGAGCTGGCAGATTATATCCAGGAGCATATCATCCCTCTGTATGGGGCGGAGGCAATCCCTTATTTGACCGCCTCCTTCAATCTGCAGGGCGGCAAGCGGGAGGCCCGCAAGCTCCAACTGCTCGCCAAGCTGGGCGGTCAGCCGGAGCTGATCCTGGCCGCAGCCGATGAAGGCAGCGATGAGGTTCGGACTGCCGCCGTAAGAAGCTTAGGAATCCTGCCCGGCCATACGGACCTCATTATCGGATATACCAAGGACCGGAAAAAGGCGGTCCGGGAGGCAGCCTATCTGGCGCTGGCGGAGGCCGGCGATCCGCAAGGAGCAGAGACGCTGTACGCCGCTTTCTCCGGCAAGGACAGCGAGCTGGCAGCCCATGCTTTATCCAACCACCCTTGGCCGGAGGTAAGCCGCCGGCTCATCCCCCTTCTGCGTTCGGATGTAGAGAAGGCCATTGCCGGCAGCTGGGGTGCCGAGGACAAGGAACGGGCAGCAGCCTGGAGCCGCATCAGCAATTATTTGGTGGGTTTGGGCCACAGCCGGGAGCCGGAGCTGGAGGAAGTGTTTGCTACGGTGGTCCGCAACAGCAAGGCCTTCCAGATTGCCGGATGGGGAGTGCTGCTGGAGCGTGCGGCGGAATACCTGGTGCACAGCCATTCCAAGGAAGCCCTGGAGCTTTTGTTCGGACTGGAGGAGCAGTATCCGTCAGGCATCCACTATTCCTTCCGGGCGGCAGCCTCGTTATTATCGCCGAAGGAGCTTTTCGACAGATACGGGGATACATGGACCGACAAGCTTAAGGAAGCCATCGGCCGCAAAAAATCCGCCGCCCGCACCTCGCAAATTATCCATGTTATGGAAGCCCTCGTTAACCACCAGGAGCAGCACACCTACCGGACGCTGATGTCTGACGGCAGCCTGAGAGAGTATACCCGTATGGAAATGGCCGCTCCCCCGGACATTGCCACCGCATGGGACCCCCGCTGGCTGGACTGGGCCATCCGCCATGATGCAGCCGATCTGGTGGCGGCATTCGCCAGGCCGGGGCACAAGGGCTGCCGGGACTATCTCTCCGGCAAGCTGCTGACGAAGCCGGACCGCAATTCCCGGGGCAATACGTCCGTGTACCTGCAAGGGCTGGAGCGTGCCGGTGAAGACCCGGAGGTATTCCGGGAGCTGTTGATGCAGCTGCTAGAGCAGAAAAACATGCAAACCTACTATTCCCTGGACGGGTATATATTTGAACAGCTGCTGAAGCTTCCTTCCTCTTACGCCGAACGGCTCGGCAAGCTGAAAACCACGTACCGCTACGAAAGCGCAAAGCAAATCGAATATGTTCTGGAGGAGATGGCGAAATGACCAAATCGGCGGAAAATAACGGAGCGGCCCTTCTGCGGCAGCCTGCGGAGGCCTTGTACGCAGAGGAGCTGGAGGAGCTGCGCAAAACGGATGAGGGCAAGGCTCCTACAGGCTGGAGCATGTCTCCCCGGGCGGTGCTTACCTTTATTACCGGCGGCAAAGCAGGCAAAAAGATCATTACGCCCAAGTACATGGGCAATAACCGGCTGGTTGAGATGGCCATCGCCACCCTGGTGACAGACCGGGCCCTGCTCCTGATCGGCGAACCCGGAACGGCCAAATCTTGGCTGTCGGAGAACCTGGCTGCCGCTATCAGCGGCAACTCCGGCCTGATCGTACAGGGCACTGCCGGGACAACGGAGGAGCAGGTTCGCTACTCCTGGAACTACGCCATGCTGCTGGCCAACGGTCCGTCGCAAGAGGCGCTGGTGAAAAGTCCAGTGATGCGGGCGATGGAAACCGGCCGGCTTGCCCGGTTCGAGGAAATTTCCCGCTGTGCTTCAGAGGTGCAGGACGCCCTTATCTCCATCCTGTCAGAAAAAACCATCTCCGTCCCCGAGCTGGGTGTGGAAACAGGCGCGCGCAAGGGCTTCTCCGTTATCGCCACGGCTAATACCCGGGACAAAGGGGTCAATGAAATGTCCGCCGCCCTGAAGCGGCGCTTCAACATCATCGTGCTGCCCGCTCCGGCGGACATGGAGACGGAGGTGGAGATCGTCCGCAAGCGGGTGGCAGAAATTTCCGCTTCCTACGAGCTCCAGGCCTCTTTGCCTGCGGAGGAGGCGCTGGTGAAGGTGGTAACCATTTTCCGGGAGCTTAGAAGCGGCATGACTCTGGACAAAAAAGAAAAGGTGAAGTCCCCCGGCGGCGCCATTTCCACCGCAGAGGCCATCTCTCTGTTGACAGGGAGCATGGCCCTGGCCGCCAGCTTCGGCACCGGGGAACTGCGGGACCAAGACCTGGCCGCCGGGCTCCAGGGCGCCATTGTCAAGGATGATGACAAAGACCGTCTGGTCTGGAAGGAGTATCTGGACCAGATTATGAAGAAGCGCGGCAGCGATTGGCGCGGGCTTTATCAGGCCTGCTTGGAGCTGAACGGATGAGCGCCGGGCCTGAGCTGAAAAGAGAGGCCGCCGCTCCGGCTTCAGGCGCGGAGGCCCCCCATCTGTTCGGCGTCCGGCATCTTTCGCCCGGAGGGGCCTATCATCTCCTCCGGCTGCTTGAGGCCATCCAGCCCACCCTGGTGCTGATCGAAGGACCTTCCGACGCCTCCAGATACATCCCCCATCTGGTCTCCTCCGCTGCCAAACCGCCCGTGGCCATACTGGCCTATACGCAGGAGCTTCCCGTGCGGACAGTGATTTGGCCCTTGGCGGAGTATTCGCCGGAGTACCAGGCCATGAAGTGGGCGGTGCGCCGGGGGGTGGAGGTCCGTTTTATGGATCTGCCCTCGGATGTGACCCTGGCCCTCCAGGACCCTGATTCTCCACGGGAGCCGGCCACCACGCCACAGGAGGAACCACAGGAGGAGCCGCAAGCCGGAGAGCCGCCTGCCCTGGTCCCCGGCGCTACCGGAAGCTCCCCCGCTGCTGTCCGGCGGAACCTCTATGAGGAACTGGCTGAGCTGGCCGGGGAGCCCAACTATGAAACATACTGGGAGCGTCATTTTGAGCATAATCTGAACCCCGAGGCGTACCGCAGCGCTATCCTGGCCTTTTCCCGCCACATGCGGGAGCTGACGGAGGATGCGGAGCGGCGGGAACGAGGCGGGGAGTTCGCCTATAACGCCGTGCGGGAATCGTATATGGCCCGCTGCCTCCAAGACGCTGTTGCGGACGGGCACAAGCCGTCGCAAACTGTAGTGGTTTGCGGCGCTTACCACGCCTCCGCCCTGGCCGGAGAGGCTCCCGCCATGACCGACGGCGAGCTTGGGCAGCTGCCCCGCCGCTCCTCCAAGCTGGCGCTGATGCCGTACTCCTACTACCGGCTGTCCAGCATGTCGGGCTACGGGGCGGGTAACGCAGCCCCCAACTATTTCGCCATGATGTGGGAGGCCATGCAGGAGGGGACTCTCCCTCAGCTGCCTTACCGCTATCTGGCGGAGGCTGCCCGGCTGATGCGCCGTGCGGGCACCCACCGCTCCACCGCCGAGGTGATTGAGGCGGTGCGGCTGGCCGAGGCGCTGGCGTCCCTGCATGAGGGCAGCGCAACCGTGCTGGCTGATCTGCGGGATGCAGCGCGGACGCTCCTGGGCCAAGGGGACCTGGGCACAGTGGCTGAAGCTTTGGCCCGGCTGGATGTGGGCACGGCTATCGGCCGGCTTCCCGAGGGAGTGGGACAAACGCCCATCCAGGATGACTTCTCCCGTCTGCTCCGGGAGCTGAAGCTGGATAAATACCGGACCGCCGTTGCTTCCGGGCTGACCTTGGACCTGCGGGAGAACCGCAGAGTGTCCTCGGAGGAGGCTGCCCTGCTCGACTTAAGGCGCTCCCGGTTCCTGCACCGGCTGGCCTGGCTGGACATCGGCTTTGCGCAGCATCGGGCCAGCGGCCAGCAGGATGCCTCCTGGAAGGAGGAGTGGGTGCTGCAGTGGACCCCCGAAAGCGAAATCCGCCTGGTGGAGGCCGTCCTGCTGGGGGAAACCGTAGAGCTGGCAGCCGCCTTCAAGCTGCGGCAGAGCATGGAAGCCTGCAGCAGCATCGCCGAAGCCTCGCAGCTGATCAACATGGCCTGCCTCTGCGGGCTGACCGCCCAGATGGAGACGGGCATCGGCGTCCTCCAGCGCCTGGCCGCCGACAGCCGCGACGTGACCGGGATGGCTGGCGCAGCCGCCGAGCTGGCGGTGGTGCTGGGCTACGGCACCCTGCGCCGGGTGGAGACCGGGCATCTCGGTCCCATGATGCGCCAGCTGTTCGTGCGCAGCTGCCTGTACCTGCCCGACGCGGCGGGCTGCAGCGACGAAGCGGCTGCGGGGATGGCCCAGGCTATGGGCCAACTGGATGCCTTAAGCCGCGAGCACGAGGAATGGGCCGACGGCGAGCTGTGGACTGCCGAGCTGCGGAAGCTGGCGGACCGGGATGACCGCAACCCCAAGCTTTCCGGCTTGGCCTGCGCAATCCTGCTGGAGCGTGGCCTTCTCACGGCCGAGGAGGCCGGAGCGGAAATGTCCCGGCGGTTGTCTCCCGGCATCCCGGCGGAGCTGGGAGCGGGCTGGTTCGAGGGGCTGTCCATGCGCAACCGGTACGCCCTTCTGTCCAGACCGCATCTGTGGGAGCAGCTGGACGGGTATATTGCAGGTTTGGATGAGGAGCAGTTCCGCCGCGCTCTGGTGTTCCTGCGGCGGGCCTTCAGCACTTTCTCCCACAAGGAGAAAACCATGGCCGCCGAGCTTCTCGGCGAGCTGTGGCGGACGGATACGGAAGAAACCGCTGAAGCGGTAACCGGAGAATTGGGAGAGGAGGAGAAGTCCATGCTGCAAAGCTTAAATGAGTTTGACTTCGGTGATTTCTGATGGCGGCCCCTGGGGATAAGCTTCCGGTAACCCGCTGGAGACTGATTCTGGGCAGCGCCGGCGAGGAGCGTCTGGCCGAATATGCAGGCGGCGCCGTCTCCCTTACCGAGGAGGAGCGGATCATGGACCAGGCCCTGGCGGCCATTTATGATGACACCACTGCTGAGGTCAACGGCTCCGGCTCCGGCACGGGAGGCTCAACCCGCCGCGGCGCCGGATCAGGCCGCTCCGCTCCGGTGCTGGCCAAATGGCTGGGGGACGTTCGCTCTCTGTTCGCCGAGGATACGGTATCCATCATCCAAAATGACGCCATGGAGCGCAAGGGCTGGAAGCAGCTGCTGTTCGAGCCGGAGCTCTTGGCCACTGTGAAGCCGGACATCCAGATGGTGGGCACCCTGATGACCCTCAAGGGAAAAATCCCGGAGAAAACCAAGGACACCGCACGCCTTCTGGTGAAGGCCGTGGTGGATGATCTGGTCCGCCGGATGGAGAATGATATCCGCCGAGCTGTGACCGGCGCCCTGAACCGGAGGCAGCATACGCCGCTGCCCTCTCTGTCCGGGATCGACTGGAAACGGACCATCCGCCGCAACCTGAAGCATTATGATCCGGAACGCGGCATCCTGGTGCCGGAGAAGTTCTATTACTTCGACCGGGCCCGCAAGAGCAAGGAATGGACCGTGATTCTCGACATTGACCAAAGCGGCTCCATGGCCGATTCCGTAATCTGGGCATCTGTGGTAGGCTCCATCTTCGCCTCCATCCCGGCCTTGTCCACCCGCGTGGTGGTGTTCGATACCGAGGTGGTGGATTTGACGGAGGCCTGCGCCAATGACCCTGTGGATATGCTTTTCGGCATCCAGTTGGGCGGCGGCACGGATATCCATAAATCCGTCCGGTATTGCGAGCAGTTTGTGGAGGAGCCCAAAAAGACCCTCTTCATCCTCATCTCCGACCTGATCGAAGGCGGCAGCCAGGCCGGGCTGATCCGGCGCATGCGGGAAATGCGCGAATCCGGCGTCCGCACTCTCTGCCTCCTGGCCCTCTCTGACAGCGGGAAACCCTACTACGACGAGAATGTGGCCCGCCAGTTCGCCCGGGACGGCACTCCCAGCTTCGCCTGCACCCCCGCCATGCTGCCCGCTCTGGTGGAAGGGGCCTTGAAGGGAGCAGACCTGGGCGAGCTCGCCAAAGGCCTGAACGTCCAGCAGGCATAACCCGCCGCCGCAACATAAATAGGAGCTGTGCTTCCGGCCTATCATTCTGCCGGGCACAGCTCCTTTTTTTATTCGGAGATCAGGAATCTATCCTCCATCCACTCCGCGAACCTCTCTTCTTCCTCCAGCTGCGGATAATGGGCGGATTCGCTGAACAGCATAAATTCCTTACGCGGAGCCTCCAGCCGGTCAAAATAAGTCCTGGCCGCCTTTGTGGAGGTCATGTAGTCATACTGCCCCATCACAAAAAAACAAGGAATCTCCAGCTTGTCCACGATGTCCGGAATGCCCCGCTCCATTTCCTCCGCAAGCAGAATCTTCTGCGACAGGCCGACGCCTCTCCAATAGCGGACCACATCCAGCAGATTATACTCCGGCGCCAGCAGGAACCCTTTTACATAAAGCATGTTATCATTCAGCTGTCTGGCTGCGCCGCCGTACTTGCGGATGAGGTCACGGGGTGTAAGCCCCTTCCCTTCACTGATGTCAGGCCGCAGCTTCTCCAAACGCTCCGCATCCCCGGTATTCCCTGCTTCCAAAGCTTGCTCCATGGCAAAATTCAAACCATCCAGCTCGCTCTCCGCATGATCCGCCACCTGCCCGATGCCGATATAAGCGGCAAACTTCTCCGGAGCCTGCGCCGCCGCCTTCATGCCGATATAGGTGCCGAAGGAATGGCCAGCCAGCAGCACCTTGGATACGCCCAGCTCCGCCGTTACATAGTCGGTCAGCGCCAATAGGTCCTCCACCAGCAAATCCGATGACAGTGCGGAGTAGTCCTCACCGAAATGAATTGATTTTCCGCTGCCGCGCTGGTCATAATGCACAATGGTGAATTGCCGTTCCAGCCGCTTCTGATACTCCCGTATGTAAGGAATTTCGGAGCAGCCCGGACCCCCGTGGACGAAAATGACGACAGGATTGCCCCGGTCCTCTCCACGAATCATAACCTCGTGTCCGGTTCCGTTTATAGGAACCTGCTTCAGCATGCTGATGCTGTTTTCCCCTTTAATGGCAGGTGTCCATGTAGGCATGAAGAAGCCGGCGGCTAACACCAGAATCATAATGGCCCCGCAGATAAAGCCTGCTTTTGCCTTTTTTCCGAGCGGCCGCTTCATGCTTTGAACCCCATGGCAAGCTTCATCACCAGCCGGATGGGATAGGAAGGGTGGGCCATCTGATTCAGGTCCCCCACCATATACAAATCCTTGAGCGGATAATAAAACGCAAACGAGCCTGTGGTTCCCGAGTGGCCCAACAGCTCCCCTTTTCCCATAAAAAGAGTGTTCGCGGAACGGAGCGGAATCTGCATAAAACCGCCACCGTAACGGATCGGCCCCATGGAAAGCTGCAGCCTCCGGTAAACCGCCAGCTTCTCCAGCAGATGTACCGGAAACAAAGCGCCGTTGAAGAACCCCTTCAGAAAAATCATCAGCTCTCCCGCAGTGGTGATGCATCCGCCGCTGGCCCGGTAGCTGCTGATAGCCAGGGGACGGTGCAGCCGCTGGTCCTTGTAATAAATCTCCGGCACCGGATCCTCAGGCTTGGTAGGCAGGTAGGTCCGGGAAAGCCCCAATGGCTGGAATATCCGCTCTTCATATACCTTTTCCAGGGGCAGCCCCTCGATCTGTTCGATCATGTGGCCCATCAAATCAAAATTGATGTCCGAATAATAAGCTCTGGACGGAACGGGCTGCGGGGCAAAATGGGGACGGAGCTTCTTCGTCTCCTCCACCATCTGTGCAAATGTGATGTGATAGTCTTCCGTGATCGTTCTCTTCCGCATATTGCTGCCTTCCTCAAAATAATCCGGCAGACCGCTTGTCTGAAACAGCAAATCCGCCACGGTCAGCTCAAAGGAATATTCCCTGCCTTTGTACACATGCAGCCCCTCCAGCACCGCTTCGTCCACATAACGGGCCACCTTTTCCTCCAGGGACAGCCGGCCCTGCTCCCACAGCTGCAGGATACAGACCGTGGTAAACAGCTTGGCCGTGCTGGCCATGGTAAGGGGAGAATCCCCATGCTTTCCCCCGTATCCGTAACACGCGGACATATCACCCTTGGTATTTTCCACCAGCAATACGGCCTCATGAACCCTCCATGCACCTACTGTTTGTAAAAAAGCGCGCTCCAGAGCCGCTGCTCCCCTCATCTTCCCTGCCTCCTCCGTTCACAGCATAAACGGCTTTATACCTGCTTCGGATACGCTGTCATCCCTCTTTACCTTATGCCCAGTATATCACTTGGTATGATTACCTAACAGACCCAAACGCCAAGTACATTGCATTGTTAGGTACTTATGCTTTATAATGGCTCTGTACTTAACATTATTAGGTAGGTTTGGGGGAGGTGAGCCCCTTTGAACGCGGAAATGCTGAAAGGCACTGTCGACCTGTTGATCCTGTCTGTCTTGAACACGCGGGACAATTACGGCTACGAAATTTCCAAAGCCATCAAGGAGCGCACGGAAGGAGCTTTCGAAATCCAGGAGGCCACCTTATATCTGGCCCTAAAGCGGCTGGAGAAGCATCACGCTATTTCGGCGTATTGGGGTGACCAGAGCCATGGCGGCCGCCGCAAATATTACAGGCTCACCGGAGAGGGCAAGCAGCTCCTGGATACACATATCGCCAGCTGGAAGCTGATGTCGGAAATCGTGAACCGGTTTATTTGAGGAGATGGAGTCATGAGAAATTGGGCCCGTAAGGTATTCAGCCTGGCGGAGCTGCGCTATAGCCCGGTGCTGCTCCTGTCCATCGTGGTCTGTGTGGTGGCGTATACGATTGACGAGCAGATCGATCCTAAGGATCAGCTGTGGCTGGCTGTGACCTATTATATATCCTTCTCGCTGGCGGCTTTGTGGTGCGGAATCAACTATATCGGACATATCCGCGTCAATAATCTATACCGGAAGCATGGGGATATCGGCGCGTATGTGGAGCAATTGGTGATGGATGCCGAGGACAAAACAGAGCTGCGCAACTTTCTGGAGGACTTCGCGGCGGATCTGGAAGAGCAGGGACGGTCCAGGGAAGAAGCCGCCAAGGAAGTAATCAGCCAGTTTCAGGTCAGGGAATTTCTGGCCATGTCCAAACACACCGTGCCTTTCGAAACCCACGGGCATCACTATTTGCTGGGGTACGGCATGCTGCTGCTGGGGGTTTGTCTTGCCGCTACCTCGGTTGAATTGCTGCTGGCGCAGCCACCGCTGGTTTGGCTGATCATCAGTTCGGTATCAGGGGTGTACGGCGTCTCCCTGTTCGGGGTGTACGTGCTGTACAAGCTTTTGGACCGGTTCATATATAACAAGCTCCAGAAATATCTTTCGTAACCCGTCACAATGGACAATGGACAAAAAAAGAGAAACCGATAAAAAAGGAGTGGAGTTCCATGGAGGAATGGGTTTACAGCATTATGGATTCATTCGGGTATGCCGGGATTTTTCTGTTGATTGCAGTGGAGAACCTCTTCCCGCCCATCCCCTCCGAGGTGATCCTCACCTTGGGCGGGTTTATGACCACTACCACCAGCATGACGGTGATAGGCGCAATTATCGCGGCAACGGCAGGCTCTGTAGCTGGAGCGCTGTGCCTCTATGGCGTAGGCCGGCTGCTGTCCGCCGAACGGCTGACGGATATTGTGGTCCGTTACGGAAAGGTGCTGCGCCTGAAGCCGGAGGATATCAAAAAGGCGGAGACGTGGTTTGCCAAGCATGGAACCTGGACGGTGCTGCTGGGCAGACTGGTTCCACTGATCCGCAGCCTGATTTCCATCCCCGCAGGCAGCGCCAAAATGAATCTGGTTTCCTTCCTGCTGCTGACCACCCTGGGCTCCCTGATCTGGAATACGGCCCTGGTTTATGTAGGCTCGATTCTGGGCAATTCCTGGGACAGTGTGCTGGCTTACATGGACATGTACTCCAATGTGGTGTACGCCCTGCTGGCCGTCTCCATGCTGGTATTCGCCCTTGTTTTTTACCGGTACCGCATCGCCAAAAAGAAGGTCACCCGCACCGACGGGTAGCTGTTGGAATGAACAGGAAAGAGGGCGGCCTTGGTTGGCAGCCCTCTCTTTTATTGTAACCAGCTTCGCAGATTGATGACCTGAGCTGGTTATTTTGTTGTGAGTCAGATTCTAACGGCGGGGAAAGACCTTATTTCGCCAAAAACACCCCTTCCACAAATCTAACGGCGGCCACAGCCTCTATTCTCGCAGCTCCTTAGTATCCCGAACCCTCGTCGGTCAAGTTGTCCAGCATATCGTAATGATGCTTCTTCAGGGGTTTTTCCGCAGGACCTTCCATGACCTCACCGGTATAAGAAAATCTGGAGCCGTGGCAGGGGCAGTCCCATGACCGTTCGCCGGCGTTCCAGTTCACCTCGCAGCCCACATGGGTGCAGGTGGTATCCACAATATGCAGCTTGCCCTCCCGGTCACGGTATGCTCCCTTCCGTTCCCCGCCCAGGGTGATAACAGCCCCTTCATCCTTGGCCAGCTGCTCCAGGTCGGTGTCCGGCTTTTCCAGCTTGCCTTTTACCAGATTGGCTACCACGTTGGCGTTTTCCTTGATGAGCTTCTTCAGCGAAGGATCGGCTTGGAACCGCGAAGGGGTATACAGCTCCCGGTAGGGAGTATCCCGCTCCAGAACATAGTCGGCGAGCAGACGCGCGGCGGCGGTTCCCGTGGTCATGCCCCATTTCCGGTACCCGGTGGCAATAAGAATGCGGGGTTCGCCCTCTGTTACCGGCCCCACATAAGGAATTTTGTCCAAGGTGCCCAGGTCCTGGGTGGACCATTGATACAGAATTTTCTCCGCACCCATTACCTCCTTGCCGAAGGTCTCCAGCGCCTGGTAATGTTCACGGGTGTCCTTGCCTTGTCCGGTCTTGTGGCTTTCGCCGCCAATGATTACAAGCTCCTCCCCATGATGGGTAACAGAACGCAAGGAACGGGTGGGCTGGTCCACACTCAGATACATACCGCCGGGATATGGAGTTTTGGTCCGGCAGGCCAGCGCATAGGAGCGGTCCGCATGCAATTTTGCCGAATAGAGACCCAGCCCCTCATAAAACGGAAAATGGGAGCAAACCAGAACCGTGCTTCCTTCCATCCGGTGCCCGTCACGGGTGAGAACAGCCGTCCGTTCCCCGTTTTTCTCCACGTTCACCGCTGTGGTGTGCTCGAAGATCCGGCCGCTTGCCTCCGTTATGAATTGAGCCAGCCGGGTGAGATATTGCAGCGGGTGGAACTGGGCCTGATTGTCCATTCTGAGCGCGTTGATGATGGGGATAGCAAAGGGGATTTTCTCAACCAAGCCGCCTTGTATACCCAGCGTCTGGTAAGCAGTCCATTCCGTCTCCAGCTTGCGGGCGGATTTTTCCGTTGTAGCGTACAAATAGGCGTCCTGCCTGCTGAAATCACAGGGTATGTGATGGGCGAGAACCGTTTCCTGAATCCACTCCAGGGCTTCGCTATTGGCTTGGTAATACAGCTTGGCCGTATACTCGCCGAAGTGGCTGATAAATTCATCGTAAATCACATCGTGCTGCGCCGTGACTTTGGCTGTGGTGTGCCCGGTGGTGCCATTGAGCAGGGTATCCGCCTCCAGCAATACAATCTTAAGTCCTGCCTTGACCAAAAGATAAGCCGCGGTGATTCCGGTAATCCCGCCGCCGACAATAACCACATCCGCTTCCCCATTTTCCTTGAGCGGATGAAATTTGGGAATATCCGCTGTTTCCCGCCAAAACGGCTCCAACACTGCCATTCGTACCCCTCCGATATCATAAGATGATCCTAGGGTTAGGATTGGCAATTAATGGATTGTTTAAACCGGCGGAAGATCTAGTGGAACAAACCGTCTGTTTCCACCTTACAGATGCGGATCCTATATTGCTCGTACCACAGCTTTTTGCCCATTTCCTTGGCCTTCATATGGGAGGCGTTGTTCTTCCACAACTGGATGCTGTCCAGGGAATCCCAATACGAGACGGTGATGCCGAAGCCCTGCTCGTTCCGGGCGCTTTCCACACCTAAGAAGCCTTTTTGCTGGGACACGATGGCTTCGATTTCGTCAGACATGCTGCCGTAGCCTTGATCACCCGGTGTCCGGAGGGAGCTGAAAATGACGGCATAATACGGTGGTTTGGGCGTTTGGGCAAAGTGACTCATTGGAAGGTCTCCTCTTCTGTGTAAAATGAACCGGGCAAAAGCCGTCGTTACGGACTCACGATCCTCTATTTGGTGAAAATGGGCTTGTTTCCGGAGCTTGCGGACCCAGAAACCCTTAATTGCCCGGCAGGTGCTCCAATCGGAGGCTTTTCCGGCAAATAGCGGAAGCTCAGTCCGCATAAACAGAAAACGACAGCTTTTGGGCGAAATAACGTCTCCTGTGTCCGTATCTTATTCCCCCGGAGTATATCTTCCCGGAAACTCCATTCTCGCCTGTTGCGTACAAGCCAACACAAACTGTCCTTTTGCCGCCGTGTAACCGTCCCGATCATAAGGAAACTGCTCCTTCAACGCTGTCTTCAAGGCGGCATATTCCGCTGCCTTCTCCGGATGCGCCATGAGGTAGTCCCGGAAGTACATCTCTCCCCAATCCCCGCTGTGCCGGACATGGATATGGAAGGCCTGGCCCCGGAAACCCTCGGGGGTGTAACCCTTCAGATACATGATCAGATCTGCCTCGGGGGTGTTGACCACATAACCGTCATCCTGCATCCGGTCCGTCACCGCATTCAAGTCCGTATCCCTGCCGATCTCCAGCAAAATATCCACAGTGGGTTTGGCCAGCAAGCCGGGTACAGAGGAACTGCCGATATGGCTGATGCGGACCAGATTGCTGCCGAATACCGATTCCAGATTCGCCTTTTCCCCCAGATAATAATCCGTCCACAGAGGATTATGCTCCTCCAGCAGAACAGGAAACAACTCCGATAGCCGCGCCGCCGTTACTTTGGAAAAATCCTGTCTCACCGGTCTCACCTCCACAAAATAACCGTTATTTGTCCAGCCGCCGCCATTACCGGGTCGCCCGCTCGATGATGGCTTCGAACCATTTCCAGGGCAGCAGGGCCCTGCCCCATATCGCCAGCCTGGAGCCGCTGCCCAGGGTATAACGAAGCCGAGGCGAACGGGCATCGGCCAAAACGCCCACCAAATCCGCCACCTGCTTCGGATCGGGGGCTTTCTCCGCCGTCCGGCGGGAGTATTGGGAGATACGCGCCAGCCGCTCCCGGTAGGGGGAATCGGCAGGTGCCGCCATACCGGCAAGCCCCTTGCCCCAGATGGGGGTCCGATAGGCACCCGGCTCCACCAGCACCACACCAATGCCGAGCGGTGCCAGCTCATGCCGGAGGGTTTCCGTAAAACCCTCCACCGCAAACTTGGAGGCCGCATAAGGACCATAGCCCGGAAATGCCACCCGCCCGCTGACGCTGCCGATGTTGATGATCAGCCCTTTTTGCTGCTGCCGCATGATAGTAATGACGCTTTGGGTCACCGCCACCAGGCCGAAGAAATTGGTCTCCATCTGCTGCCTCCACGCGTCCATGGGCACGTCCTCCACAAAACCTCCGGCGGCAAAACCCGCATTGTTGACCAGAATGTCAATCCGCTGATGGACACGCAGGGTCTCGTCCACGGCCTCCCGGATGGAGAGCGGATCCGTCACATCCAGCTGCAGCACCTGAAGCCGCCCGGCTACTCCCGCTTTCTCCGCCAGTTCCAGCAGCTCACCCGCCTTCCCGGGATTCCGCATGGTGGCCACAACGTTGATCCCCCTGCGGGCCAACTCCAGCGCTGTCAGCATGCCAAAGCCGCTGGAGGCTCCGGTAATCAGGGCAACCCGGCCACCGGAGCGGGAGCCGGCGGCTCCTTCAGAAGATGCGGACATAAATGCACTCCCCTTTCTTTGTATAGAGACATCATAACTTCAGCTTCCTCATCAAAGGGACCCCTATCCGGTTCAACAGCTGCGCCAGCAGCGTCCAGCACCACCGCCTCCCCGGCGGCAGATGCCGGTCGAACACGGCGGAATATTCAAAATCCGCCACCGCACCGCGGTTCCGCTTAAACTGGGCGGCGCCTGCGCTTTCGTGAAGCAGCACACCGGCCTCCCGGGCCTGGCGGATCAGACAAGCAGATAACATTCGGTACAGGCCAACCGATTGGGGCACTCCCGTATCGTAGCCGAACAGCGGAGTTGTCATCACCCCGTTCCGACAAAAATACCCCATCACTGCATCCAAACGCCCATCCTTCCGCAAACCGTGGAGGGTCAAGGCGCCAGTCCGGTGGGCCAGGGCAATAAACGCTTCCGTAAATTGCGGATTGTCGTAGGAATATTTGTCCAGGTACAACAGCTTGTACAATTCCGCAACCCGGGGATAGTCGGCAGCTGTGATATCCTCCCCCGAAACAAAGGCATAGCCGGTTTTATCCATCAGCTCTCCATCCCGCTTCAATAACCACCGGGCCTTGGCGTTCCCGAACTCCGGGTCCCCGGCCTGGAACAAATAAATTTGCCTGCTGGGCACCAGCTTGCAGCCCTCTGCCCGCAGCGCCTCCAGCAGTTCCCCATGGAGGGCAGGGGTCAACGACCGCAAAATCACCGCATGCTCCGGGTACTTTTCCCGCACGGCCTGCAGCACAGCTGCCGCCTGCTCACCTGACATACGAGGAAACAGGTTGGTGGAAAGCAGCCAGTTGTTGATATGCACCACCCGGTTGATGTGCGATCGCTTCATCAGCCCGCCCAATCCGTCCAGCAGGAGCGTCAGACCTTTTTCCAACAGGGGGGATTGCAAAAGGGACAGCTCCTGCTTGGCATAACGTACATAGTGAGTATATGGGGAGCACACATAGGAATTGCCGTATTCGGCATGATTAACCGTCACCGGAAGCACCAGATTGTCCAGCCGGGCGAGGAGAAGCTCCGTTTCCGCATTGGGGATAAAACCGCTTGTCCCCTGCGCCATCAGCGGCTCCAGATACCCTCTGGCATAACGGCCATCCGCTGTGTCCGGCCACTCTACTTGATGCAGCTCCTCACGGCTATAAAGGGAGACGCGGCTGGTCAATGGCCCATCTCCTCTCCACCCGCCTCAGCTTCCGGGCTCCTTCGGGATTTGTGTAACTGGTAAAAACCAGGTTCGGCATACGGCAGCCCAGCCTAAGCATCAACGCCTCCACCGAAGCTGTCACCTGCCGTTCCACCTCCGCCTGCGAAGCGCTGCCCTCCAGCAGCAGCTCCACCGTAAGCGTCTCCTCCCCATGCTGGATCACCCGGTATTCCCGGATCGCCGAAGAAGCGGCCAGCACAGCACGGGTGATAAAATCGGGGTAAACCGGCTTCAGCCTGCCGCCATCCGCCTGCTCCATATAGAAGATATCATCGCAGCGTCCTTCGATCCGTTCAATGGCCGTAAAAGGAGAACCGCAAGGGCAGGGCTGCTCCGCCTCCGTCAGCACATCATTCAGCCGGTAACGGATAATGGGCTGGGTCGTCCGGGAGAAATCCGTAATGATGGGCACAAATCTGCGTCCTCCGGGATCATCCGGCACAGCTTCCTTCCCGATATGGACTATGTCCTCGTTGAGATGAAGCGTTCCGTGGGAGCAGGTGCTGGCCAGAAACCCCTCCGTACATTGATACACCTGATGGATAGGCAGACCGAAGGTGTCCCGAATTACATCCGCATCCACCGGGTCCAGCACCTCGGCTACCGACACGATACGACGGGGAACGGCGGTTAACCGTCCCATACGTTTCTGCTCCGCAAGCTGCCGGAGCACAGAGGGCGGCGCCGCCCAGATGCCCGCCTGGTACCGGTTCAGCCACTCCACATGCTTGTTGGTATCCTCCAGCAAATCGAAGTATTCGAACTGCAGCCGGCCGCTGCCCACGGATGCATAGAGATTGCTGTTGGCCCGCAGGAAAAATGCGATTTTTTCCTGCTGCCACAAGGGTCCTGGCAGCACCTTCGCCAGCATCATACCCGCCCAGGCCGCCTGCTCGTCCGGGCTGACCAGGAACAGACCCCGGCTGCCCGAGGTGCCGGAGGACAATCCCACAGTAACGCCCCCGAGCTGCGGGGTAAAATTGCGGGTCCGCTCCGCCTCCAGCGCCAGCTCCATAGCCTCCTCCTTGCGGATGCCCGCCGTGTTCAGGCGGTCGAAGTGCTCCATCATCACCGCCTTGTTTATGACGGGAAACTGCTTCCATTCCGTCAGGGGCCTGCCGCCCCAGAGCTCCCGGTAAAAGGGGGAGTGTTTGCGGACAAACCGGAGCCTTTTCTGGACCTGCCGCTCCTGCCAGCGCTCCAAGGCCTCCCGGCCGGACCACTGCCGCCTGTACTTGGCCCTTACGTAATGGGTGAGAAAAAGAGCAAGTCCTCTGCCGCCCATACCGCCTGCGCTCATCGTGGCCCACGCTCCTCTCCGGCCCAGCCCAGCGCCTCCCCGCAGTGGCTGGGGATAATCCGCAGCTGCGGGTATTCCCGGTGCAGCCGCAAGAGCTTCCGGAAGGACTGGCCATACTCCCCGGCGTCCGCCATAATGATCCGCGCTGCCGGATGGGGCTTGCGGTCCTCCCGGAAAGCCCGGCTGGACCAGACGGCATCGGCGCAGAGGAAAACCTCGCCTTCTGACGTGCGCAGCAGCAGCCCCGTTTGCCCTGCCGCATGTCCGGGCAGGTCTACGGCCACCAGGCTTCCGTCGCCCAACAGATCGTACCCGTGTTCGAAGGGGAACGGGCCGGGCAGCGGATACGGACTAACGTCCTCCATAAAAACGGACCGTTCCCCGAAGTCCTCCGGCAATAACCCGGACAGATAACCGGCCTTCACCGCAGCGAAGGTGCTTAGCTTGTTGACGGCGGCATAAGCCTCCCGTTTATATATCAACCTGGCCCGGGGAAAATCCCGCAGCCCCGCCGTATGGTCCGCATGAAAATGGGACAGCACCACAGTCCCGATCTCCTCCGCTTGGATGCCCTTGCGGCCCAACTGGCTCACCGCACCATCCTCCTCCCGGAATACCACCGGGGTGATTAACCGGTACAGCAGCTCCGGAAGCCGTTGAGTCTCCTCCACAAAACGGCGGGAATAGCCGGTGTCGAACAGGATGTATCCATGCTGCGGATGGCGGATCAGCGCGAACCCGGCCGGGAAAGGAACCGGCCTCCAGGCCCCGCCCCGTATGGTAAAAAACTCCGGATGGCGGCAGTACCCTGCCGCAAGCAGCGTCAGCTCCACAAGCGGCCCATTAAGAAGCGGGGCGGAGCCCCCTGCATTATCTATCCTCATGCCTGCTCCCCTCCGTTTCTTTCCACCATTCCGCAAACCGGCGCAGCCCCTCACGGAGGCTTACCTGCGGTCTATATCCCAGCAATTCATGAGCCCGAGTAATATCCAGGGTTTGGCTACGCGCCAGAACACTTACCGAATACCGGGTGAAGGTCGGCTCCCCCAACACGGGCAGCAGCTTATGGCTCCATTCAAGCAGCGACGCCGCTCCGTACGCCACCGGGTAAGCTAGCTTCTTGGTGCGCAGAGGTGTGTCCAGCATGGCAAACAGCTCCGACAGCACCTCCTTCAGCAGGGCCGGCTCGCCGTTGGTGATGTTGTAGGCCTGCCCCAATGCTCCCTCCGGCGCCTGCCAGCCCAATAGCATAGCCTCCACCACATTGTCCACATAGGTGAGATCGAGCAGCACCTGCCCATTCCGGAAAAGGGGAATGCCTGAGGTATCGTTAGCCCGCATGAGCCGTGGCAGCAAGGCCGTGTCACCGGGACCGAAGATGGCCCGGGGCCGCAAAATCAATCCCGCCAGTCCCTCCCGGAAGGCCTGCCGCACCACCTGCTCCGCCTGCAGCTTAGTCGCCGCATAAGCGTTCACCGGCTTAGGCGGAAGCTCTGCATCCTCCCCCACTCCCAGCCGGTCCTCATGCCCGTCGAAATAAATGCTCGGCGTAGAGATATGAACCAAACGCCGGACTCCATGCTTCAAGCATCCGGCGGTTACATGAGCGGTGCCGTCCACATTGACCGCGTGGAAATCCCGGTACGGTCCCCAAGGCGAGGACAACGCCCCGCAGTGGAACACCGCATCCTGGCCCCAACAGGCAAGCTCCACCTGCTCCCGGTCGCGCAGGTCGGCGTGGATAAAGCGAATGCCCAACGCCTCCAGCTCCGCCCCGGCGCGGCGGTTGCGGCCCATGCCGGCCACCTCCCAGCCCATTGTCTGCAGCCTCAAACATACATGCCTTCCCAAAAAACCGGTGGCTCCGGTTACCAAAGCCTTGGTCATGGCTCACCATTCCATTCCAGATCAATAGTCGTTGCTTCCGTCAGGGAAATCCCCCGGCTCCGGGCCGTTCTCCAGGCGTCCAGCACTACCCGCAGCTGTTCCATCCCCGGTCCCATATCCCTCCGGCGGAACACTGCATCCCGGCCGGTGCGCACAGCCCGGAACCAGTCGCGCAGCTGCGGGAAGCTGCGGACACCGCTTAACCCTGCGGCCAGCATTGGGAGCGTGAGCATAGTACCGGATGAATCCGCAGGCTCCACCACCATGCCCGTGTCATACAGCGCCTCCGGCTGGAGAAAAGCCTCCACCAGCCCTGCGTTCCCGTTGAACAGATGGATGCCGCTGGTGGCCCGGGGATTGCATTCCAGCGCATATAAGTCCCCATTGTCCTCTTCAATAAAGTCGAAGGCAATCTGCCCTGTAAACCCGGTGGCCTGCACCAGCTGCCGCACCCATTCCTTGGACCGGTCATGACGGACCGGCTCAAAATAAACGGATGCTCCTTGTCCTAACCGGTAGCGGCACGGGTAGGCGCCGTGTGCGATCAGTTGCCCGCGGTAGGCAATGCTGTAGGTGGCCAGATGGCGCCCTTCTATCCGCCGCTGGGCTACCCATGGGGCTTCCGGCGATAAGTCCGGCAGCGCCTGCGCCAAAACCAACCTCCGCCGGTCGGCAGAAGCGATTTTGTCCAGGAACAAAACCTTGGAGGCAAACCGGGAATAAGCCGGCTTCAGCACCAAATTCTCCTCCAGCCTTTGCCCCTCGGCCAATGCCAGCCATTCCTCCCGGTTCGTAACGAGGATGGTTTCCGGCACCTGCAAACCTAACCCCTGGGCAAGCTGAACAAACCGCCACTTGTTATGCAGCCCGTCCAGCTCCCCGATAGAAGAGGACCAAACGGTACAATGCCGTTTTAACTGCTCCAATCCCTTGGAGACAAAGAAAATCTCCTCACAGGTGGGAATCAGCACATCCACACCTTCACGCACCACAATTGCCTCCAGCTCCGCCAAAAAAGCAGCGGTGTCCCCGTTGGGCGGGGGCACCACGAAGCTCCGCTCCACCGCCCGGGATACCCGGCACAGATGACGGCGGGCGCTCTCCGCTACCAGCACCCGGTGCCCGGCAGCATGGAAGGCCCGGGCCAGCTCCAGCGTACACGGCGCCCTGCCGCCTGTGAGCAGCAGAGTTCGCCTCCCGATGCCGGAAGAAGGTTCAATAGACAAGGGTCATCCCTCCGAGGGAAAGCCCCGCTGCAGTACCCAAAAGCAGCACCCGGCCTCCCCGTGTAATCCTCCCTTGGCGGATAGCCTCATGAAGCGCCATCGGGATGGAGGCGGCGATGGTATTGCCATGGTCCGGCGTAATATTCACCATCTGCCCGCCGGAGATGCCCAGCTTTTTTTGCATCAGCCGAAGGGCCATGGCACTTCCCTGATGGGGGATCACCGCCTGGAAATCCGCCATCCGCATGTCCGATTGCACCAGAAGCTCCCCCACAAAATCCGGCAGGAGCTGGGAGGCCATTCGGAAGATGGCCTGCCCGTTCATATGGAACAGGAAGTCTTCCTCCGTGGCCTCACTATGCTCCCGGGGATGGATGCGGGTGCCGCCTCCGCGGATTTCGGACAGGGACGCACCTTTGCTGTAGGTGCGCATGGATGACCCGACGATCCGGGAGGTCCCGTCCGATGGCCCAATCAAAACCGCAGCCGCTCCATCCCCGAACAGGGCAGCGCTCTCCTTTTCCTTCCAGTTCAGACCCGCGGATGCAATCTCGGAGGATACGAGCAGCACATGCCGGTACCGCCCCGCCTCCACCAGGTAAGACATCAGGTCCAGCCCAACCAGGAAGCTGAGACAGGTGGCATCTATATCAAAGGCGGGCACGCCGGACATCTCTTGTCCCAGCGCCCGTTGGATCAATACCGCCGTGCTGGGAAGCGCCTGCTCCTTGGTGCCGCTGGTGCACACCAGGCAGTCGATATCCTGGAAACGGAGCCCCGCATCCAAAAGCGCCGCCTCCGCCGCCTTCGCTCCCATATACGAAGAGGTCTCGTGAGCGCCTGCGAAATGGCGGACCGTGACCTCCGTCATTTTGCGGACCCAGCCCTGAGGCGTTCCCAGGCGGAGATCCATCTCTTCATCCGTTACGATCCGTTCCGGCAAATATTGGCCGGTTCCCATAATGCGTACATGCCGCGTCTGCATAGTCAGCCCCCGCTTTTTCGTTTATACCAACGTTGTCTTCGGTTCAACCTCTGCCAGCGCCAATTGCTCCTGCACTATGGGTCACTAATTCGACACATTCCAGCAGAACCCTTTTTTCGGACCTGTCCCCCAGCAGCAAAAACCCCGGCAGAAACACCCGCCAGGGTTCGAAACATAAGCTCATTTTATGAATAACGGAATTTATGGATAACGGAAGTTGAGCCTGTTTTCTCTTGTATCGAGGACAGCCTGGCAGCCGATAGGCAGCACCGCCTGATTGGCCCCGTGGCCGAAGTCGTCGCAATAGGCGACGGGGATCTTGTGCTTTTCGCCAAACCGTCTTAATCGATCCAACAGTTGAGGGTTTTCATTCTCCGAATAATGCCCAAACAGCAGCCCGGCAATGCGGCCTATCAACGTACTCTGCTCCAAATGGGACATAAGCATACTGACACAAGCCATATTGCTGAATTTTTCGTGGTCCTCCAAAAACAGCACCACTCTCCCGTCCCTTTCCGGTCCGAAAATTCCGGTATTGGCCAATAGCGCAACATTCAGGAGATATCCGCCGATAAGAATCCCTTCACATACCCCATCATACAGCGGTATCCACTTGCTGTTCTTGACCAACTCCCCCGGATTTCCCTCTGCCAAATGGCTCATGAATTGGCTGAGACCGTAGGGCCGGATACGTTCGAATGAGCCGGGGGCCTGGCCGTAATAGGTCATGATGCCGGTGCGGGCATAGATAGCATTCAAGATGGATGTGCCGTCGCTGTAGCTCAGGAACAGCTTGGGGTTCCGCCGGATTGCTTCATAATCGATTAGCGGAAGCAGCTCCAAACCGCCATACCCTCCTCCGAAAAACACCATCCCAACCGCATCGTCCGCTGCCATCGCGTTCAGATCATCAGCCCGCTCCTGCTCAGAAGCGGCATACCCATACGTGCTTTTGTACAAATTCCGCCCGGTTTTGACCCGGAAGCCGCAGCCTTCTATGGCAGCAATAAGGCCTGCGTACCTGTTTTCATCGGCGACATGGCTTGGGGAGATGATGCCGATGGTATCTCCCTTGTTTAGCTTCGGCGGTATTTTGCCTGCCAACATCCCTTTTCCCTCCATTCGGAGTCTTAATCCGTTTCCATCAGCTGCCGCAGCTTGGCTTCTGTGTTGGTATCCGGCGCCGGGGTGTAGACGTTGCACCGCAGGTCGTCCGGGCCATATACCTTCAGGGAGGTAAGCTCGTAGACCATCCTGCCGGCCCGGGCATGGCGGAACTCCAGATGCACCTCCGGCGCATAGCTGACCTGGCTGTTTTCCCACATGGCCTTAAAATCCGGATGCTCCCCCATCATCTCCTCCAAAAAATCCTCGTACCAGCCGTCTCCCACATATTCGCCGTAATAGGAACGGAACATGGAGAGGAAGCTGCTGGAGAACTGCTCCCAATTCACTGCTAGCCGCCGGAATTCCTTCCGGGTGAACAAAAGACGGATCATATTCCGCTCCTCCGGTGGAATCTGGGCGAAGTCCAGAAACACATATGCAGCTGCAGGATTCCAGCCGACGATATTGCACATCCGGTCGGACACGATCACCGGACAATACGCCAGCTCCGTGATAATCTTCCGCAGGGAAGGGCTCAGCTGGACAGGCTCCTGCCGGGGCGGGACCGGCTCGCTGCCGCTTTCGAAGGCCAAGGAATGGAGATATTTCTGTTCGTCGGCATTCATCTGCAGGGCGGTGGCAATACAGTCCAATACGGACGCAGAGGCCTTCACATCCCTGCCCTGCTCCAGCCAGGTGTACCAGGTGGTGCTGACACCGGCCAACTGGGCAACCTCCTCCCTGCGCAGGCCGGGGGTTCTTCTCCGGGTGCCGGGAGGAAAACCCAGCGTTTCCGGGTTAAGCTTCGCCCGCTGGTTTTTGAGGAACACAGATAATGCTTGAAGCCGGATCTGGGAAGTCATCTGCAGCCTCCTTTTTCATGGGGTAATAATAGTAGTATTTATACCAGGATAAACGATGTCTTGTAATAGGATAGTTCCAGTGACATTATAAGCCTATCCGAAGAAACTTACAATGATCAGGAGGCTGGATACGCTATGGAAAGAGTCGTCATAACCGGGATGGGAGTCATTTCACCGTTAGGCAATGATGTGGAGACGTTCTGGTCCAAGCTTGTTGGGGGAGAATCCGGCATCGGGCCCATCACCAGCTTCGATGCAGCCAGACATAAGGTCAGAATTGCCGGGGAGGTGAAGGAATTCGATGCCAATCAGTTATTCGGGGCAAAAGAAGCCCGGCGGATGGACCGCTTCTGCCAGTTCGCGCTAGCTGCGGCTGAGCAGGCCTTCAGCCAAGCGGGATTTCCGGAGGGGAGCATCGACCATGAGCGGATGGGGGTATATGTGGGCTCCGGCATCGGCGGCATCCAGACCCTGATGGCCCAAAGCGGAGTGCTTGCCGACCGCGGGCCAGAGCGGGTCAGCCCTACTCTGGTGCCTATGATGATCGCCAATATGGCTGCTGCCATGATCAGCATTAAATACGGCGCCCTAGGTCCCTCCATGGCCCCGGTTACCGCCTGCTCCATTGGCAATACTGCCATCGGCGAAGCGTTTCACCGTATCCAATCGGGCAGGGCGGATGTGATTCTCGCAGGAGGTTCGGAGGCGGCGTTGACGGATATCTCCTTGGCCAGCTTCTCCAATGCAACGGCACTCTCCACTCGCAATGGTGAGCCGCAGAAGGCCAGCCGGCCCTTCGACGCGGAGCGCGACGGTTTTGTGATGGCCGAAGGCGCCGGCATTCTGGTTCTGGAGTCCTTGGACCATGCCCTGCGCCGGGGGGCCCGCATTCTGGCTGAGGTGGTTGGATACGGAGCCAGCTCGGACGCGTACCACATGGTGGCCACACCAGAGGACGGCAGCGGCGCGGCCCGGGCCATGCGCCTGGCTCTGGAGGATGCAGGGCTTGCCCCGGCGCAGATCGATGTGATCAGCGCCCACGCCACCAGTACCGTCATCGGCGACCGTTCGGAGACCACCGCCATCAAGCGCATTTTCGGCGCGGAGGCTTACCGCATTCCCGTCACCGCCAACAAGTCCATGACCGGCCACATGCTGGGCGCATCCGGCGCCGCCGAGGCCATCGCCCTGGTCAAGGCCCTGCAGACGGATCTGATTCCGCCCACCATCAACCTGGATACCCCTGATCCGTTATGCGATCTGGATTATGTTCCCCATCAGGCCAGACCCGCCCGGCTCCGGTACGGGCTGTCCAACTCCTTCGGCTTCGGCGGCCATAATTCGGCTATTGTGCTAAAGGTGTACGATGATGTAAAATAACTCCATTGACCTTGACAGAGAGTCTGACCCGCGTCCCAGCTCTCTGGACGGACCGCAACACCGGGCGCCCCCACTTTTAAACTCAAGGAGCGTGAATCCCAACTTTTTTATGCTGCAAGCTAACACAACTGAACAAACCACCCTCCGGGCGCAGCGGCGTGTCCCGGCTTTTTTCCGGCTGCCCGGCCAGTACCTCTCTTTCCTGTTGGGGCTGTTTATCTCCAGGATCGGGGATTCGCTGTATACCCTGGCCATTCCGTGGATCTCCTATGAGCTTACCCGGTCCGCGCTGGTGATGAGCTCGGTGTATGCCGTCAGCGTGCTGCCCATTGTCCTGTTCGGGCCAATCATCGGCGTGCTGGTGGACCATCTTCCCCGGAGAAAGCTGATGCTGACCACAGATGTGGCTCGGGCGGCTCTTGTCGCTCTGATCCCGGCCTTGCACCTGGCAGGTGTTCTGCAGATCTGGCATCTGTTTGCCGTTTCCTTCTGCTTGGCTATCTTAAACCAGCTTTTTGACGTGGCTTTTGTGGCGGCCGTGCCCCATCTGGTTCCGGGCAAGGATTCCCTGACCCGGGCCAACGCTGCCGAGAAGCTGGCTTCCCAGCTCAGCGAATTGATCGGGCCTATCCTGGCCGGCCTTGCCATTGCGGCATTCGGCGGCTACAATGCGCTCTGGATCGATGCGCTGACCTTCAGTGCCACCTTCCTCACCCTGCTGAAACTGCCCTCCATGGGTACCACCGTGGCGGCCGCCTCCTTCAGGAAAGTGCTGCAGGGGATGAAGGACGGTCTCCATTGGCTGTTGACTAACCGCCTGAACATCAGTCTGTCCCTGCAGGCGATGGTAGGCAATTTCGGATACAGTGCGGCTTTTGGGGTATTGATGTATTACCAGCTGGATGCCCTCCGGCTCACCACCCAACAAAGCAGCCTGAACTACGCCCTGTTGGGTGCCGGTGGCCTGCTGGGGACGCTTGCGGTGGTGCCGCTGGAGAAGCGTTTCCGCCGCGGGGTGCTGATCCCCGTGCTCCTTACAGTGGGTATGCTGGGATTCACCCTCATCATCTGGAGCCGCTATTGGCTGATGCCGGGTATTGCCTTCGGCATTGTCTCCCTGTGCAATATCGGGTGGAATACACTGGTGCAATCCCTGCGCCAGGAAACCGTGCCGCCCGATATGCTGGGAAGGGTGCTGGGCTTCTCCCGGATGTTCACCCGGCTGGCTATGCCTCTGGGTGCCATGGCCGGCGCATTCCTCTGCGCCCATTATGGCCCGGCAGCCGTTTTCGCTTTGGCAGCGGGTGCCAAGCTGGTGGAGGTTCTGATCGCCCTTTGTTCCCCGATCCGCAGGATGTAGGCGGCCGGGGCACAATCAACTGCACGTCCCCATCCGGACCGTAGAGCCGTTATTTCCCGGTTTCGCAGTATTTTGCAGTTTTCGCGGACTCAGCAGACGTTATTTAGCCGAAAAGCTGACCGAACCGGCTGCATATGACCAAATAACGTCCCCTGTGTCCGCCTAATCAAAAAACCGGTGAATTTTCGCAAAATAACGGCTGCTCGGTCCGTTACACCAGCAAAAGAAGCTGTCCCTCCGTGGTCTTCACCACCTCGGGGACAGCTTCCTTTTTCCCTGCCGCTCACGGCCCTACATTCCGCTCCTCAAGGCGTTAGCTCAGTCCGCAGCTCCTTGCCCGGATCCTCCGTGTAATACCAGAAGATGTAGACATCCGCATCCTTCCCAACAAAACCCGGGTACACATCCGTGGCCTGATTGTTTCCGTTTCCGCCAAAGCCATAGGTAATTTTTTTGCCGATGTCCCTGGTTTCGCCTCGGAGGATGTAGGTCTGATTAACGCCGCCAAAGCCGCGGTCGGCGCTTTCGCTTTGCACATACAGGCCGCCGTCCTTCAGATAATACGTCCAAAGCACGGAATAACCGCCCACATCCGTCGTTATGCTCTTCTTCTCCTCACTGATTTCCCGGAGGGGGATGGGCGCTTTGGCATCCGTATGCTCCACTCTTTCATGCTTGGCCACAAAGGTGATCGCGGACTCCTCCCTCACCTGGACGCCGGACGGAATTTCAAACCGGAACACCGTCTCCTCCGGGTTGGTATAGGAATCGATTGATCCCCCGCTCAATACTACCCCGTCCACCTCCAGTGAATATGCCCGAAAGGGGAACCGGGAATAACGCTCATTGCTGGCTTTGATTCTAATCTGGGTCGGTGTCCGGATCATCTCGGTCAGCGTCATCTTCACGCCCTTATTCTCCAGAGGAATGTCCAGCTGACGCTTAACCGTACCGCTTTCCATCAGATGTTTGTCCAGCTTCAGATTGAAGGCCCAATCGGCATCAACCCGCTTCACTTCCTTTTCATAAAGGAGCTTGTACGAAACCTTATCTTGCTGCAGTTCACTTTGCAAAAAGGTCTGCTGGGATGTGTAATTCCCATTTTCATCCGGCTTCCCGGAAACCCCCGGCCGTGCTTCGGGCACCTGTGCCTCCCCACGATAGATGCCGATTCGGGGATACGCCCACTTTTGTACCTCCGGCTGATCGAACACAACTGTAGAGTTCAGCATCATCTTGTCACCCTGCGTAAACGGCTTAACCGTCAGTTGTCTGATCCCATCCTTTCGGATGTCAAAGGTTTGCTCCCTCTCCTCCAGAGGACGAAGGGCCAGTTCATGCTCCACCGGGGAGATAGCCTTCACATCACTAAAGGTCAACATAACATTGGACGAAGTGGCGGGCGGCACCCATTCCGTTTCGAAGTAGCCCCGCCAAACCTTGGCTGCGGGGTCCCAATTCAGCTGCTGCCATCCTTTCACGGGCTGGCCGCCGGCATCCTTCAGCTCCACCTCCTCAATATTGAAAAAGGTACCTTCCTCCGGTGTTTTGTCTCTGGTGTTCAAGCTGAACAAAATCCCCGTCCGGTTTTCATCCACTACCGCCGTCTCCACGGTGATGGTCACATTCTCCCGCGTCAACGACTGCCCGATGGACTGCCCCAGTCCCTGCTCCAGAGCGGAGCGTACCCCTTCCCTGTTCGACAGGATGGTGTCCCAATGGCTGGCGACGGCCGCCACAACAGGAGCAGTAGCCAGCAATGCCGTCAGAGCGCCGATGGCCGCCGCTTTCCGCAGGGGTGGGCTCTTCTTGCCTACAGGTATAGGAATAAGCGGTGTTCCCGTCTCCGGCAACCGGCCCTCCAGCCGGTTCCACATTGCGTCAAAATCAGGATACTCTGCCGGTTCATCTTTCAGTAAATGAGTAAGCTTGGCCTCCATCTTGTTCATACGGTTCGGCTCCCTCCTTTTCCATGGTCATGCCTCTGGCCTCCATCATGGGACGCAGCAGCTTCAGTCCCTTGTTCAGCCGGGATTTCACTGTCCCTTCGGGAATGGTCAGAATAGCGGCAATTTCGCTCAAGCTGCATTCGTGCAGATACCGCAGCGATACCGCAGCGCGGATCTTCGCAGGCAGCTGTCCCACAAGCTTCACAGTTTCCGTAGCGGACTCCCGTTCCTCGGCAACCACCTCAGCAGCCTTTGCCGTTTCCGCCCTCCGCTGGAACAGCAGAAGCTGTCCATCCGTGCGGAACCGGCTGTTTTTCTTCAAGTGGTTGAGACAATGGTTCACGGTAACCCGGAGCAGCCAGGTTTTGAGATACTCCACCTGCCTCCAGTCATGCCGGAACACCGTCATAAACACATCCTGGCAGACATCCTCCGCATCCGCCCGCTGCTGAAGCATATACAGGCAGGTCTTATACACATCTTTTTTGTAGGTTTCGAATAACTCCTTTTCGGTCAAGCGCTTGACCCTCCTTCCAACCGGCTGCTTACTAAACAATCCGGAGCGCCAAAAGGTTCACTATTTCCGGAACAAAAAAACTCCTCCTCTTTTCCTGCACCATTGACAGAAGTAAGGGAACGTTATAAACTGAACATGTTCAAATCGCGTTCAAAATCTGAAAAGAGGTGTACCGATGAGTCCAACGGACCAGGATTCGCGGCAATCCATTCTTGATACGGCCAAGATCCTATTGGATGAAGCCGCAGATCTCGATAAGATCACCATACGGCAAATTGCCGAACGGGCAGGAGTGGGCATCGGCCTAATCAACTATCATTTTAAAAGCAGGGATAATCTGCTCCGTATCGCCATCGGGGATATTATGTCACAAACCATCTTTGCCATGAACGACCCGGCTGCATTTTCGGGGCTGGAGCCTTCCGCCAGGCTGAAGGAGCTCTTGAAGGAGCTGTATTCATTCGGAGGCCGCAACGATAAGCTCATTCGGTTTGTTCTGGCCCATGAGCTGGCCACCGGCAATATGCAGGCCCCTCTTTTATTGATCCCCCTGCTCCGGGATATCTTCCAGCATCAAAAAAATGACATGCAGCTAAGAATTATCGCCCTGCAAATCCTGTATCCCATTCAAATCACCGCGCTCCATCCAAGCGCCTTCCACCTGTACAGCGGCATCCAATTGACCATCCCGGAAGAGCGCAACAGGTTCATTGATGTTCTCATTGACAATCTGACCAACCAATAGAATGGAGTGGGTCACATGAAGTCTGCCGCATTAATCAGTTCCATCGCCACCGGTCTGCTTATGCTGAACACCATGATTTGCGGACTTTGGATCAAGGCAAACGACATTACAGATCCGGGTTCTCTCAAATTCCATGTTAACTCGGGCATCGCTTCGGTAGTCTTTTCCTTCATCACGCTTTTCCTGGTTATCCGCCTGTTATCCCGCCTGAAAAAAGAGGGGTGATCCGAATGCGGGCCTTAATCCTGTATGCCTCCAAGTCCGGTGCCAGCAGGGAATGCGCCGAGCTGCTGTGGGCACGGCTGGAGGATTGCTCCATCTGCGATATAACCAGCGATCTGCCGGATATGGAGCCATATGATACGCTTATTCTAGGCTCTGGCATTCGTATGGGCAAGCTGTATCGTCCGGTCAGAAGCTTTATGCGCCGGAACATGAACCTGCTGCTCACCAAGAATCTCGCCTTTTACCTGTGCAATGCCTATCCCGGCACCCTGCAGAAAACCATCGAAGCCAATATCCCCAAACCCCTGCGCGATCAGGCCGCGTGTATGGTTTCCTTTGGCGGTAAACCGCCCTTTACTTCTCCCCACAACCAGGACTGGGTTCAAATGGACAGAGT